>JAUVAM010000263.1 GCA_030591745.1 Deltaproteobacteria bacterium | reverse complement strand
GCCCTGGTCGGCCCCCGTGCCCAGGTAGGCCTCTCCGGATGCGTGGGCGGTTGTGTCGTAGTGAATCCTGTAGTGGTCGATGACGCCATCGTCGTCCGCCGGCAGCGGCGTCCAGGTCACCAGCAGGCTGCCCGGTCCACCGGGGAGCGCCGTCACCTTGGCCTGAAAAGTCAAAACGATGCAAACCTCGATGCTGAAGTCGCTTTCCAATCCCGCCTCGCCGAGGGCGGTCACCGCAAAACAAACGAAGGATCCGGAGTCGAAGCCGGTCAGGCCGTAAGTAGGCTCTGAAATATTTCCCAGCGAGCACAATGATACGTCAAAGCCGTTGTAACCGTGACTCCCAGCGTCAGGCCCCGCGCCCTCGTTGGCAAAGTCACCGTCGTACACGCCGGAGGAACTACCGTAGTAAAACCGATAACCGGTCAGTTCCGGCTCGGTGTTTGGAGACCAACCGAAACCGGCGTCCACCGCCAAGGCGGGAGTCAGCGCCAAGAGCCACACCACCAACACGGCCAGCAAACAATAGGGGGTCAGGACACATCTTAATCCTTGGCGATTCATTTTGCCTCCAACCTTGGATTCCACTTGTCTCCTCAGGTACCCCAATACACCGCCACCTGATAGTACGACAATCGTAACAATTTGCCTATCAAGTCCAAGTGTCAAGTGTCGGGCTTGCCCGCCGAAGCTTCAGCGAAGGAGGGCCTTCGTTGCGCAACTCCGCGTCTCTGTGCTAAGAAAATGCTCACAAGCTCACTTTACCCATCGGTGATGAGGAGTCGATACCATGGACAAACTAACCGAACAATTTCTGGAACTCATCCGCAGGGCCTCGACGGATCTGCCCCCGGATGTGGAGCAGGCTTTGGCCAAAGCCCGAGATGCGGAGGAGGGCCGGGCCAGGTCCACTTTGGATTGGATGCTTAAAAACGTGGCTGAAGCGCGCGAGCATTCCATGCCCATCTGCCAAGACACCGGCACATTGATCTTCTACGTGGATCATGGACCGGATGTCCGGCCGGCCAGGATTGAGGCTGCCGCGAAAGCCGCTGCCGCCGAGGCCACGAAGAAAAGCTTCCTTCGTCCCAATGCCGTCGATCCCATCACGGGAAAAAACTCCGGCGACAATTCAGGCCGCGGCGCACCCTACTTGCACTTCCACGAAGTGGACGAGAAAGGCGCGCTCAAGGTCAGGCTCATGCTTAAAGGCGGCGGCTCGGAAAACTGCGGCGTCCAGTACACCCTGCCTGATCGCGACATCAAGGCCGGACGCGATCTGAGCGGCATCAAACGCTGTCTTCTGGATGCGGCCCTGAAGGCCCAGGGCTTCGGTTGCGCCCCAGGCATCCTGGGCGTGGGCGTGGGCGGCGATCGCATGAGTTCTTACATGGAGTCCAAAGAACAGCTCTTCCGGTCCCTGGACGATACCAACCCCGATCCCCTGCTCGCGGAGATCGAAAGTGAACTGACGACCAAAATCAACGAGCTGGGCATCGGGCCCATGGGCTTTTCGGGCAAGACCACCGTCTTGGGCATCAAGCTGGGCCTGCGACATCGACTGCCCGCCAGCTTTTTTGTATCGGTGAGTTACATGTGCTGGGCTTACCGCAAGGCGAGCATGACCATTGCAAACGGCGAAGCGAGCTACAGCGGGGTGACCTCATGATCGAACTCAAATTGCCGGCTGACGAACAAAGCATCCGGGCGCTCAAAGTGGGCGATGAAGTGGTCATCAGCGGCGTGATGATCACCGCCCGGGACGAGGCCCACAAGTACATGGTGGAACAAGAGGCCTCGGAAGTGAAAGATCTGCTGAAGGACGGCATGATCTATCACTGCGGTCCCGTGGTGGCCAAGGACGCCGATGGCTGGCGCTTCGTGGCCGCCGGCCCCACGACATCCAAGCGAGAAGAACCCTACGAGGCCGACGTCATCGCTCGCTACGGTATACGCGGTGTCATCGGCAAGGGCGGCATGGGCGACAAAACCCTGGCGGCTTGCAAGGAGCATGGGGCTGTGTATCTGCACGCCATTGGTGGACTGGCGGTCATCTTGGCGCGTTCGGTCAAGAAGGTGCAAGACGTGCACAAGCTGGACGAATTCGGCGCGCCTGAAGCCATGTGGGTCATTGAGGTGGATAAGTTCCCGGCGGTGGTCACCATGGATTCCCACGGCAACAGCTTACACAGCCAGGTATTGGCCGACTCCACCGCCAAGGCCGCCGAGCTTTCCAAGACGCTGTAAAACAGCTAAGCTGGGGGCTAAGTGGAGGTAGTAATCATGCACAAATGGCAGATGTTGCTCTTGGCTCTTTTGACCAGCTTGGCTGTCGCCTGCGGCGGCGGAGATGACAGCAACGATCCCGACGACAACAGCCTGGCCCTGATTTACGTCGGCCTCTCCGAAGGTGCGAGCTGGGACTACGACGTGGACACGGGCGGCCTGATGGCCGACGGGCATGTGGAAGTGGTCGCCAAGGATTTAGAATACCGCCTGGACACAGAGGCCTACAAAGTGGAGTTCCGCCAAAACAACTTGTTGGTGGCCACCCGCTGGTATGAGGTCAGCAGCACGGGCATGTTCCTATTGGGCGAGGAAGTGCAAGAGCAAACCCAGGTGGTGGAGCGCACCTTCCTGACCCCGGTGGAGATCATCCGCTTCCCCCTGGAGAAAGAAGGCGGCATCCTGGTCCAAAGTTACACGACCACCAGCGATTTAGAGGAAGGCGGCTCCGAGACCCATCGCATGGACATCCAGGGCAAGGTGTCGGCCCCGGTGCCCGATGGGCCCTACGAAGCCATTCACCTGCTGCACACCCGCACCGACGATCAAAACCAAACCCAACAGTTCGATCTTTACTTCGTGCCCGAGCTGGGCTTCGCCCAGTTTGAGCTCCCCGAAGGATACAGCTGGCTGCTGCGATCAGAATAGCAGTCTGGATAATAGATAAAAAATGGGCCTCGCGGATGCGAGGCCCTTTCTATTTATCTATTTGCGAATATACCGCTACAGCACTTTCTTGAACGTCGGGGCAGGCTTGAAGGTCACGGTCTTGGTGGCCGAGATCTTGATCTGCTCGCCGGTCTGCGGGTTGCGACCCTTGCGCGCCTTGCGCTTACGCACGGTGAAGGTACCGAAACCGGGGTACACAAAGCGTTTGTCCTTCTTGATGGCCTTGCTCAAAGTCTCGAACACGGCGTCGACGATCTCGCCGGTGGCCTTCTTGGACAGCTCAGGCAAACCCTTGGTCTTTTGGATGGCATTGATCAGATCGGATTTGGTCATGCTTCCTCCCTCTTTCTGCTTCTAGGTTTCAGGTTGGTATGCTGCCTTCCTGCAACACACCCTGTCTTCTATGCTGTGCAGTGTATGGACCTCCGCAATTCTTGTCAAGTGGAAAATCGGGAAACCCGCAAAAAATAAGGCCGAGCGGCATCACCCCCTGCTCAGGTTCAATGGGCTGGCTACTCTGCAGAACTCTTAATTTTCGTAATCATTGAGAAATTCGGTCTATGAGAAATCAAGCAGGTGGGCTTGGATATCTTCTAATTCGGGGATTCCGGCACGACCGCCCAAGGCTCGACACTTCAAGCCGGCGCTTACAGCAGCAAAACGCATACGCTCAAGCAGGGCGTGTTCCTCAAGATATGCGTGGATAAATGCCCCGTGATAGACATCCCCCGCACCCGTGGTATCAACCACGTCAACGTCCAGTGCAGGCACGCGAACGACCTCTCCATCTTCTGCCCCAATCGACCCCTCCTCGCCCAGGGTCAGAACCACGCAAGACGGACCGTATCCTGACAAGCGCTCAAGGCTCGCCTCTAATTCGCCACCACCCATTTCGGCTGCAAAATGCTCCGAGGCGATGAGCAGGTCGGTCAAGGACATGAGTTCTTTGGCCCCCTCTCGTGGCGACCCGGCGTCGTAAACCACGGGCACACCAGCCTGCCGCGCTATGCGCGCCGCGGCCAACTGGGCTCGCATCTGCAAACCGTCCACATGGAGCAGCCGAGCCGAAGAGATAAGATCCGAATCGATTTGTTCTGGGAGCAAAGGGTCCAAGTCACCCCGGGTCCAGAAGATGGTGCGCTTGCCCGTGCGGCGCTCGACGGCGATGAAGCTGTATGGCGAAACCCGGTCGGGCTGGATCACCAAACCTGACAGATCCACGCCCTCCTCTTCCAAGCCTACGCGTAAGAAATCACCGTAGTTGTCATCTGACAGTTTTCCCACAAAGGCCGTGCTGCGTCCAAGCCTTGATAAAGTCACCAATGCCGTGGCCACTGGACCACCGCCTTGAATGCTGAATTGCTCGACCTCCACTTTGGTATCCACGGAAGGATACTGACCTACCACCGACAGCGTATCGATGGCCGCATGACCCACCCCTACCACATCGAATCCCATAATCGCTCCTGATCGCTTGTTGCCACTCAACATAGGCGTCATGGGTTCTCATGGCAAGCCCATTGAACACAAACGGACAAGTCTGAAAAGCTTTGCGACCCCGCGGAGCTTGTGATACTTGCGCCAATAAGAACCCTGCGAGAGTCCCAAGAGTCTCAAGAGGAGCCATGAACCATGGGCAAAAAGAAAAAAAAGAGTAAGAATCAAGAGAGCAACTTATCCGCACGCTTGGCCAAGGCGATTGAAGCCGGCGAAATGGGCGGTTTGAGCGCTCCGACCGGTATTACGCCGGAGGCCTTTGAGGCCGCCTTTGCCGAGGCCAAGGACTTGACCGCTACGGGTCCGGATCCTCGCAAGGTAGCCAAATTACCGGAACTCTTTCAATTGGCCTTCTTGGAATTGGCGGCTGGAGAAAAAGACGACGATCAGATCAACGATCTGGCGGCCATGAGCGACAGCAAAGAAGTCAAAAAAGAATCCCGCCGCATCTTGCACAAACTCATGAGCCAAGGTGTCCAGGTAGAAATCCCAGAGCGCCAGGGCAACTCGGTGCTGGAACGAACCAACGAAGACAGCCAGAAGCCTTTGCCCTGCTTTGTCACCCCGGTCAATGGCCGGGGCGTCCAGATGCTTTGGTTGGCCCGCTACACCCGAGGCGGCGTGGCAGTCTATCAGGCTGAGTTGCACGCCACCGATGGGCTGGGCGAGTTCGGTGGAGGTACGATCGGTCGCAATCGCTACAAACAACTTGCCAGCGAAATGGCCGGGGACGAATCCAGTCTGTTGGTGGACATGGACTTCGAGGAAGCCCGGGCGACACTGGCCGCTGCAGCCGATCGCTGCCGGGCTGCCGGGCATTCTCTTCCAGAAGGATACCTGGAAGCCAGCGGGGATCTAGGGCCCGTGGTCGAAGAGAGAAAACCCGCGGATCCGACCGGCCTCTTTGCTCCGGATGACGTTAAGGACGTGGATTTGCCCTCGACCGTGGAGCTTCTGGAACTGCCCGAATTCGCGGACTGGGTGCCCAACGAGGACACGGTCCGGGCCTTAGACGAACAGATTCGAGAAGCCGAGAACAACCAAGTGGCCATCAATGATCAGCAACGCATCGACCTGGTGGAAAAGGCCATGGACAAGGCTGTGGTTAGCATGCTCGACGGCGCAGCGGATTACCAAAATCGCCTGCTGACCCAAGCAGCTGTTTACAAGCGACTGGACAGGCTGGACGACGCCCGAAAGGCCGCAGCCGTGGCCTGGAGCCTCACCGCGGAAGACTTCGATCCCACCGCCAGCCCCTTCTTCGACCGCCTGGTCAAGAGGTCCTTTTTAAGTGCAGAAGAAATCGTCAAGCACATGGCCCCGCTCAAAACGGGCGAGGACAAAGACAGCCCGGATTCGGACAGCGGAATAATTCTTACTGGTGAGTAACGATTACTCGCTAATGCGAAACATCGCGAAGGCACCCACTCGGGGCGGGGTGCCGGCTTCCGCGCCTTCCAGGGCAGCGCAGAGATCGGCATTGGGGTTGTTGCTCGCCTGATCGCAAAGCCCCAGATTATCCAAGGGGCCGGTGTCGCTGCCCCTGACTGCCGTGGTCAAAACCAATGCATAGCAGTGACCGGCGTTCATGTCCGCCGTGGCCTCGACTTGCATCTTCTGATTGGGTGCTTCATCCTCAACGAAATTCACTGAGATGGCCTGACTTTCCCAGGCGCTGCCACATGCGGGCAAGTCCCCACCTTCGACGGCCAATT
>JAUVAM010000040.1 GCA_030591745.1 Deltaproteobacteria bacterium | reverse complement strand
GGAAGGTACCTCAAACTCGGTTCCACCCTCTTCAGCCTGCTGGAGCATCTCTGGCTACTCGGCAGTTGCGCCCCAAATTATACGCACGACGACAAAGACCGCCCCCTCCTGATCAACTGGAACGGCAAACCCTTCGACCAGGCCCAACTCGAGACCTTATTCGAACACTGGGGCACAAGCTGCGGCGTGACAGACTTGGGATCATCACGCTTTCCGTCCAGCCTGGCCTTCCAAGCGGATCGTCGGCAAGATATGCCGTGAGTTTCCGACAAACATCGGCAGGGCCCAAATAATACGAGCAGGGGGATCTGGGGGCCATCCGGGGGGAGACCCCTTCGATTGCTTTCAACAACTTGCCCTGCTAGCGTTCGGAGAGAATTCACCACAACCCGGACCTGATGCCCGTGCGACTTATCTGGATCACTTTTGCGCTGCTTTTTCTGACGAACTGCTCCTTTTCTCCCTCGCTGGAGGACCACGGCTATCCGTCCTGCGGCATCGACGGACTGTGCCCGGAGGGCTGCATGTGTCTGGGGGAGCAGGTCTGCGTGCCCTTTGATCGGGACGACTCCTGCGTGGATGACAGTTGTGAATGCGACGACGCCAACCCCTGCACCGACGACGCCTGCGACGCCGAGGGCAACTGCCTGTACACACCCAACGAGCTGGCATGCGACGATGGAGATGCCTGCACCGCGGAAGACACCTGCAGCCAGGGCCGCTGCGCCGGCCTCCTGACCGACTGCGAAGAGGGCCTGCTGGTGGGGCCGAGCCCCGAGGGCTGTCCCCACGTGGACTCCACCGGGGCACCCATTGGCACCTGCGACTTTTCGGGCACCGGAGGCTTGTACCAGGCGCTGAGCCAGGCGAGCGCCGGGGACCGGATCATGATCTTCGATGATGGGGGCGCGCCCTTCCAATACCAGGGCTGCCTGGACGTGCCCGGGGGCGTGGAGCTGGGGGCTGCCCCGGGGGTGGCGCGGGAGGGCGTGGTGCTCTTCTGCGCCCAGGCGGGTCACGCCTGCGGCGTACTTCGCTTACGCGGGGACGGGGTGCATCTGCACGACCTGACCCTGGTGGCGGGCTCGGGGGGCGATTCGGCGGTCTGCGCCTGGCCTGCCTATAACAACCCGGTCGATGCCACCGGCGGACATCTGCTGGAAAACCTGTCGGCCTTCGGGGCTGTTCCCGAGTGGTTCTGGACCAACGGCATCTCGGCGCCCCTGCGCCTGGGGCCTGACACCACGGTGCGCAACAGCCACTTTTCGGGTTACTTTGAGTCGACGATGAACCTGGGGCCGGCCACGGGCTCGCGACTGCTCTTCAACACCTTCGTCCTCTTCGGCGAACCCCAGGCTCCCCTCGACGCCACTGACGTTGAGGACCTGGTCTTGGCCAACAACGTGTTCATCAACCCCACACCGGCCTACGACACCTGGATCAGGGCCACGGCCACCACAAGCGGCCTGGTGGTGGTGGGCAATGCCGTGGAGGGATTCGAAAACACGGTGGCCGACCTGGGCACCAACACGGCGGGAAACCTCTTCGAGGAAAACAGCCTGAGTCCGGTGGAAGCAGAATCCCCCTACGTGCCCAGGTTGCTGGCGGATTCGACCCTGGCTGCTTCAGCGCTTTATCCCGGCGAGGGGACCAGCCTGGACGGCGTGCCGCTGGACGGCCGCACCGACCTGCTCCCGGGGGCCTACCAGCTTCGTTCCGCCGAGCACCTGCCCCGCAGAATGGTCACCCGCGTCGGTGACGGTGACTGCGGTGGCCAAGCCTGCCACATAGACCAGGCTGCCCTCGACGAAATCCAGCAAGCCGTCTGGAGCACTTGGCCCGGCGGCACGGTGAAGATCTACCCGGCGACCGCACCCTATGCCGGAAACGCGGTCATCTCCTGGTCGGTGGACGTGGTGGGCGCGGGCAGCCAGCCGTCGGATACCGTCTTGGTCAACCACCCGGAGGGGCTCATTCCCTGGTCCTGGGGCCTGTGGAACAATGGACACCACAGTCTGCTGGCGGTCTTGGCCACCGCCAACCGCCCCATGCGTATCGCCAACCTGACCCTGCGGCTGGAGTCCGGTGGAAGACCGGGGAACCGGGCACGCCTGTTCGAGGGCCCCCAGGAAGAGTGGGAATGCACCACCAGCTGGGAGCCAGGTGAGCGCCACCGCATTGAGCGGGTGGTGGTGGAGACCCAGGGGACGGGCGTGGAGCATTTCCAGGGCCTGCAGTTGGCCAGCCGTACGCGGGTCCAGGACTCGCTGATCCGCGGGGAGTTCGGCTCCTGCCTGACCTTTGGCACCCGGCCCTCGGCCGCACAAGCCACACCGCCAAGCCAAGGCGAGGTGGTCAACCTCACCTGCCGTCTGACCGGCACCCTGGACTTTGCGCCCCGGGCCGCCTTCGAAGTGGCCTCTGCCGACGGGCTGCTCTTCCTCAACCTGGCCGTACAACTCGCCGCCGGCGCCCCCCTGTTCGCCGCCCAGCGCCGGGCCTCCGGCGACGACAGCCCCCTGGCCCTGGATGCACCACTGTTTCTGCGGGGCCAGGCCATCACCGCCCAAAACATCCACGACATGATCGCTGGCTTTACTTTCTCTCCGACGGTGAGCCTGGAAGTCGACGTCCTGACCGAGGCCCAAGCCTTTTTCCTTGATGAGCAGGACAGCCATTTGGTGGAAAACGCCCAAGCCATGGACAGCGGCATCGAGCCCTCAAGTCTTGGCGTCGACGGCTTAAGCGCCGGCACGTCCTTAGACGGGGTGACACGCAGCGACCGCGTGATCGACCGTGGGGCCTACGAACAAGGACAGTAAGCGCCCAAAAAATCGGGAATAGATTCTATTGTCTTTTTGTTTGATGTTGTCGAACATTTGACATAGAATTTTTATTACCAAAAGAGAAGCGCCTTGCCTCATGGTGGCAAACAATGGCTGGACAAAACCCAGTACTCAGCAAATCCGGCATGCGATTGGTCCGGCTCCTGGCCGCGGAAGGTGATCGTATCTTCACCACCTCGCGGGCTCGAGAACTGGCACCGACCGCTGGAATTTCCGAAGGCTACTTGCGCCAAGCCTTGCACCATTTGACCCAATCGAACTGGTTGATCCGCCTGCGCAACGGCCTTTATGCCCTGTCGTCCGCCATCCCCGGCGTCTCAGACCTGCACGAGTTTGAAATCGCCATGGCCTTGGTCGACCCGGCCGCCATCTCTCATTGGTCGGCTCTACACCACCACGGCATGACCGAGCAGGCACCAAGGAAGGTTTTCGTACTCACCACAACACAGACCTCGCTGCCCCGTTCGCGGAAAAAGGAACAAAAAAACGCCCGGGCGGCTTTCCTGGTGGACGGCACCCCTTTCCAGTTCGTTCAGGTCAAGCCGGAACGATTTTTCGGCACGGCAAGAACGTGGATCGGCGAAGCGCGGGTGAACATCACGGACCCGGAGCGAACGCTGATCGATGGACTGGCCATGCCGCAGTATTTCGGCGACTTCGCCGAAGTGCTACACGCCTTTGAGGCTCATGCCGCGAACTTGAACCTGGATAAACTTATCAAGTACGCCCATGACTGGGACGTCGCGCTGGCCAAGCGTCTGGGCTGGGTGCTCGAAAATTTCCAAATTCGCTGCGCGGGCATCGAGCAGCTCAGACAAATCCCCATTCGGGGTTACCGCAAACTAGACCCCAGCGGGCCACGCAAGGGCCCCTGTGACAATCGGTGGATGATCCAGGAGAATCTTCCAGGAAAGGTCTGAAACATGAAGCCGCTACGCACTCGGCTGATGGAATCCCGAACCAAACTCGGACTGGGCTGGGAAGTCATCGAACGAGACTACCTTCTTTCCTGGGTTCTTGCCGGTATCGGCCAGGTGGAGTCGCTCCGCCAAACGCTGGTGTTCAAGGGAGGCACGGCCCTGAAAAAGTGCTACTTCGGGGAATATCGACTATCGGAAGACCTGGACTTCAGCGGACTGCCTGGTGTGCCCACCGGAACAGACATGGAGCAAGCCATCGCCCTGGTCTGTGATGTAACGCAAAGCTTGTTGGACGAATATGCCCCGGTGGATATCTCCTTCGACCGCTACACCGAGAAAAACCCCCATCCCGGTCAGCAAGAGGCATTCAACATTCGCGCCCGTCTACCGTGGCAACGCCGGCCCCAGACTGTTGTGATGATCGAGATCTCGATGGACGAACCGGTCCTCAAACCCAAGCAAATCCGAAAAATTATCCACGAGTATGGCGAGGCTTTCGATGCCGAGATTGCCGTATACGCCCTGGAGGAAATCGTCGCGGAAAAGCTGCGGGCTATTTTACAGCATATCGAGAAACTAAAAATCCGAGGATGGAGTCGCTCACGCGCACGTGACTACTACGACCTGTGGCGAGTGCTTGGCTCCTACCGGGACGAAATGGATCTAAAAGATTTCACCTCGTTCCTGCACCAGAAGTGCGCAACTCGGCATGTCTCCTTCTCGAGTCCAGGTGATTTCTTCCAAAGCGCCATGCTCGCCAATGTCGAAAAGTCCTGGGAGCAGTGGCTCGAACCCCTGGTTCCAGACCTGCCATCTTTCGAAACCGTCGTGCCCGAATTGCGTGAGCAAGTATCAAGGCTGCTCAACGAAAGCCATTAAGCCGCCGCCCCTCACGAAGTGCCTGGCACCTTCTTCTGGGGGCACCTTCTTCTGGGGGGGGGAACGATTTACTCAACTCGCATCAGATCACAAGCATCTCTTTCCGGGGAGGGGATGCGCTTGACGCCGTCGATGATCATGCCCGTCTCGACCCGAAGCTGTTCCAGCAGGGCCTTGGGGTCGACGTCCAGCATGTCGAAGTGCATGATCTCTACCAGATCGGGCTTGGTCACCACGGCAACCTTGTCGTCATTTGGATGTACCGCGACATACTCTTCCAAGCAAAACACCTTTGCCGTAATGTCCAATTCAGCCAAGATCTTTCGCGTAGAAAGATCGATCACCAAGAATCGATTGTCTCTGCCGACAGAAAGAAGTAATTTTCCTTGCCTTGCAGTGTCGAGTTCGAGAGCGCCCAGACGGTGCCCGGGCAAGGTGCCGATATTTCGCTCTCGCTGCAAATCGTAAACCCTCGTTGGCACAATTGTCTTAAGCACAGAAGCAGCGTTCGAAAAAAACAAGCTTTGCCCATCGACCAAGACCGTGGACACAAGACTGCCCACCGAGACGTCCAATACTTTTCGGCTACCGTTTTGCAAATCGATGGACACCAGTGAGAGAGCCTTGCCTTGGGTCGGGATACTGGAAAAAATGGCTCGATTCTTCTCAGGCACAAAAGCAATAGGCCACGATAGGTCGGTATTGTTCCTCATAAAATGAGGCTCTTCTCCCGTTTCGAGATCCCGGACCCGGACCCCTTTCGCCTGTCTATCAATAATCGCCAACAACGATGGACCCATCTGTTTGAACAGGGGCGGATAATCACTCTCGTAGGAAAACCGATTCAGTGCCTGTTTTCTACCCCTCCCCTTGACTACAAGCTCATGCCCGGATCGCAATACCGCTTTCTCGGCGAAACGCAGAAACCAAAGAGAAGTTTCACCCGGCTCCAGATTCCAAAATTTTCTGGCCCCATCGTCCAAGTCGACACCGACAGCACCCTTTCGCCAATTTACCCACAGAAACTCACCGGCCTTGTCCCAAAGCACCTGCTTGACCACAACCCCGGGCAAGGGGATCGATGAGACTTCGCCGGAGCCTGCCGGGAATAACCCCATCAGACGAAAGTTAATGCTCCTCGTGAGCAAGAAGTTGGGTTCATTCTGCAAGCTCATGACCTGCAGAGGATGACCCAGAGAAAACGTGCTACGTGCACGAACCTGCTCGAGATCCCAAAACCGAATCATTCCATCCCAACCGCTACTCGCAAGCCAGCCCTCATCCGCATTAACGGCAAGGTCACTGACCTGGTCGCTATGTCCTTTCAATTCCCCACGAGCTTCAAGTTTGTCGATAGTCCAAAGGCGAACACTTTGATCAAAGGAACCCGTGAAACACAATCCGCTCTTTTGGTCACAAACAATAGAAAGATTGACGGATCGGTGACCCGGCACATCCGGAAGCCGACGCCCACTGGCGACATCCCAAACAGCGATGCCCTCCTGCCTCCCGACAACCCTCAGCTGCTTCCCCGAGGGGGAAAAGGCCACACTATTTATCCACTTCTGCTCGCCCCAGCTTGTCTCAAAAATCTTTCGCCTACTCGCCAAGGCCCAAACCTGTAATCGACCATCGACGCTTCCCACGGCAAGCCGATCGCTGGCCTCGTGGAAGGCAAGGCACGACCACGTTCCAGGACCAAGCTCCAATTCATAGAGCGGCTCTTGGCGCTTCTTGTCCCACACGCGAACCTTTGCCGAGCTCCGCGAATACTCCAAAGCGACAAGGCGCTCGGAGCCCGCGTCAATCAAAGCAGCAATGCTCATCTCCCCCGGGGGAAGTCTCGAACTGAAGACCTCGACCACACGCGAAGCAAGCGGGTCAAACTTCAAAACCTCACCCCAGCCAGTCCCGATCCAAAAAAACCGGCCTCCAGAATCCGCGACCAGGGAGATCGGCCACATCATCTTCCTTTCGAAAACACTTACGGCACCGGCATCGTCAAGACGCCACAAACGAAGAGAGATGGAGCTGCTGCCAGCCAACCACTCCCCATTGCCCGAAAACTGTAAATGTCTCACAGGGGTGGTCAATTCCGACAATTTCAGAAGCCTGTTGTCCCCAATATGCCAAAGAAGAACGCGCCCATCGGCCAGCCCCAGCGCCATGCTCATCCCATCCCCCGACCACGCGGCGGTGTCGACCCGGTCTTTCATGCCCACGAGGCATTCTACGGCGGGACGAGCCTCGCCTTCGACGCACAGACGACCCTCGGCATCCTGCAGGAGCCTCGATTTCCCGTCCGGCCCCAGAGCGAGAAAACGCTTGGTCGGCGATGCCGGCACCAATTCCTCCGCCTTGCCTTGATGTCCATCCCACCGAAAAACAGCCCCCCCCTCACAGGCAAGCAACCACTCCCCGCCCGGCAGAGCGCGCCATTGAAAAGGAATACCGCAAGTTGCCCGTGATTCGGCAAGCAGCTCGCCTTCCTTGGAGAAAACACTCAAGCCCCCGCCGGCAAGAGCCACTGCAAGGGATGAACCATCAACACTCCATGCAAGAGCCCTGGCCGGCTTAGCGCCGACCACAGCCCTCCAGGCAACTTCTTTTTCTTGCAGGTTCCATAGAAAAACAGCCCCTGCTTTATCCGTCACCGCCAGGTCCCTCCCCTCCGGATGCCAGGCCAGGTTGGACGAATATTGCCCAGGCAAAATAACGCCGCGCATCGCACCGGAAGCAAGGTCCCAGGTCCAAATTCCATCCACATCCGTGCAGGCAAACCTGTCTCCTGACGGAGAAAACGCCAAACTCATACACGAACGCATGGGCCCATAATCAAAAGCCATCTTGTGTCGAGGTTTGTGCCCATGTCTGAGCAGCACGCCTCGCGCCTTGGGGTTTTCGTGTAAGGCCAGAGCAGCCGCCGCATACTGCAGGGCCACGGTGGTGTCCCCGGCCTTGATGGCCTTCTCGGTCAAGGCTTCGGCCAGGTGCTCCTTTGCGCGATCTCTTTCGCTGGTTGCGGACTTTTCGGCGCGGATCGCACGGTCTCTCTCTCCGGCGGCGATGTCCCGCTCCGAGTGCACGCGCACATAGCCCACCCCGCCCAACACCAGCAGCGCCAGCAAAGCCGCCACCGCCACACTGAGCATGGCGCGGTGCCGACGCACGAATCGCATGGCCAGTTCCAAACCCCGATAACGGTATGCCCGCACCCGCCCCCCGGACAAATACTCGGAGACCTCCGCGGCCAACTGCCCGGCATCGGCGTACCGTTTGTCCGGGTCCCGAGCCATCGCCTTTTCCACAACCGCCGCCAGTTCGGGCGGTGCGCCCTCGATGGGTGGTGCATCCTCGGTCATGATCTTGGCGATGACCTCGAAAGCGTTCACACCCGAATAGGCCGCCTTGCCCGTCAGCATTTCGTAAAGCATGGCACCCAGGCCCCAGACGTCCGAGCGCTTGTCGATCTGCTCCACCAGGCCCTCGGCCTGCTCCGGGCTCATGTAGCGAGGCGTACCGATGGCCATGCCCGCCACCGTCTCGACCGCCCCCAGCTCGCGAATGTCCTGTAATGCTTGATCCAGCTCGTCGGCCGCCGTATCCGCCGTGCCCAAAACCTTGGCCAGACCCCAGTCCAGCACCACCGTCTCGCCGAAAGCCCCAAGCATTACGTTGTCCGGCTTCAGATCTCGGTGCACCACCCCGCGACTATGGGCGTATGCCATGGCCTGACAGACCGCCAGAAAGTGGGGCAATTGCGCCATGCGCTCTTCCGGCTTGTGGGCTTCCGCCATGGCCTTCCCCAGGGTCCTGCCCCGCACGATCTTCATGGTGTAATAAAATCGCCCGTCGTTGCGCTGTCCCAATTCGTAGACCGGCACGATGTTGGGATGCTCCAGCTGGCCGGTGACCCGGGCCTCCCTCAAAAAACGCACCAGGGCAGCCGAAATCTTCGGGCTTTCGGCCGACAAGTCGGGCGCACCTGTATCCACCAGGAGCTCCTTGAGCGCCACTTCCCTGCCGAGGTGCTGATCCAGAGCCAGCAAGACCCGGCCGATGCCGCCCCGGCCCAGCTCGCCGCTTTGGGTTCCAGCCGCGGTCTTCTTGCCCAATCCCGAAAGGCTGTATCTACCAGGGGCTTCCGGCGTCACGGACTGCGTCACGGAATCGTCCGAGTCATCGCTTTGCGGCACCGAGACATGGCCTGACTCGTCAAGCTTGACCGCGCCTCCGAAACTCTTGAGCAGAAGGGCGTCACCGCCGAAGGTATTCAAGGTCTTGCGCTCGTCGCCGTCGAAGGCGTCGACCGCCTCATCCACCAACTTTTCGACCAGCCGCCTTCTCTCCTCGCTGATGGCACCGATCTCGACCAGGCGCCCCGCCATGGAGCGATTGCGATCCACGGCCCAGGCCGCGGCCGCCTCCATGGCTTGATCGGAGCGTACAAGATTCAACTGCACGGCCAGCACCCCGAACAGAAGCTCGCGTTCGGCGCTCATTGCGCAACCCTCCAAAGACAACTCAAGCAGTTAAGTCCGGCCAGCCTACAACATGAACAACCAAGAAAACCAGTGACTGTGTCCGATCCGCCCTCAAAAATCCGTAGTTCCTTTGAGTTTCCGTCCCCCAACCAAAGCCTCCCTTAGCGTAAGCACCTGAAATCACAACACTGACCCGATGGCCTCCGATTTGCATCTTTCCTTACTGTATGGCGATGGCATGAACCCGATGGCATGAACGGGAGCGGGAAATGAAATGGATCATCCTGGGACTGAGTTGTCTGCTGTGTTGCCTGTCCTCTATCGCCACCGCCACCGAACAAGCCCGTTACCAGCAACCCGCCTATCTAGCCGAAATCGCGGCAGGCCTCTCTGTCCGAGACAGCCTCAAAGATCGAGGCCCCTTGGACGGCGTGGGTCCGGCTTTAAACTGCGACTTCGGCCGGCACCTGGGACACAACTTCTATCTTTTGGGCAGCCTGGGCTGGGCACAGGCCAAGGGAGGAGAGGCCGAGCAAGTAGATTCCGTAAGCGCCGGGCTATCCATTCGCTGGGCGCTAAGCTTTCCAGATTTTGAGATTTTCTGTCAGATGGGCATGGGCGGCTTATTGGACCTCGTAAGCCTCCAACAAAGCACCCAAGAAGATCAAAAAATCGGCCTCAGCTCCCAACTCGCCTTCACCTCAAGCCTGGGCTTCAACATCCGCATCACAGGCGACATCTTCTTAGGCCTGCGCACCGACAGCCTCATCGGAGACGAACTCGTCCGAGCCAACTTCGCGGCCTTCACAGGCTACCGCTTCTGAAACCTTGAGCCTCCCGAAAGCCCCAAGCCCACCGGCCCAACCCCCCACATCACTATGTGCCTGGCACCTTCTTCTCTTCTCTGCACCCATCTGGGTGGGCTATTTATCCGGTCTTTTTGTTGAGTTCTTCGAAATCAAGCACCAAGCGCCTGCCGGTGGCCAAGGCAATTTTAGACAGCAAGGGAAGGGATGGCATGCGGGTATCACGTCCAGATTCCAGACGGGCAACCACGCTTTGTTTTGTTTCTGCCTTCTCCGCAAGCTCTGCCTGAGTGAGCCCGGCTTCCTTTCTTGCCTTCGTCACAGCCATCGCAATCTCGCTTCTGGCCCGCTCTTCATCAAACAGCACCCTAAATTCAGGATCCTCGAAATCCTCTTTGAATACCTCTTTGACCTTTGCGTAGGTTTTCTTTCCCTTACCCATTGCCTTATCCTCCCTGCTCCAAAATCTCCTTTGCCCTCTTCATCGCCAACTCAATCTCTTTCTTCGGGGCTTTCTGAGATTTTTTCTGGTACGCATGCAAAAGCACCATGTCGTCCTTCAGCATCACAAGGTAGAAAATTCGATGCGAAAGCCTTCTCTTGAGCTTGATTTCCCAAAGCTTTTCCTTGATCTGTCGAAAGCTCATCCGAGGCGCGTCAAAACCATGGATCTCGATCATCTCCAATGCCTCGATCAGTCCGGCTCTCTCCTTTTTGGCCTGACGTTTGATGTAGTCGACAACCGGACGCCTGCCAGATGCCGAGGTGTAGAACGCAATCCTCATAAGCAATTATAGCCATATGGCTATTTTTTTGTCAATCAAAAAGGCCCCGAAAAATCCAAAAATTTGGTGCCGGCCACTTAGCGGCTGGTGGCCCGATCTTCTTGCTCCCTGAATACAAACGAAACCTCTGATTTTCGTCGATTGGGCAGGTGTTCACCTGCTCGACAGCGCACCCCCCTGCGGGGTACACTTGGCCTGTGATAGAAATCCACCTCCATCTACACGGTTTCGTCCAGCGGAGCGTTTGAGATCGTGACGGTGGAGGAGGTAAGCAAACATGACTATTAAACGAAACAGCCCCGTACGGGCAAACGAATTCCTGGAAGCCCTGACCGGCGGACCGCTTTCGCTCGCGCAGGCCTTGTTGGCAATTCGGCAAGCAGAAGGCTGGTCACAAGCCGAGATGGGTCGCCGGCTGGGCCTCGGTCGCGCACATGTTTGCGACATCGAAAAAGGCAGACGCCTGGTCAGCCCGGACAGAGCAGCCAGATTCGCACGCATCCTGAAGCACAGCGAAATCCAATTCGTCCGTTTGGCTCTACAGGATCAACTAAGACAGTCCGGTATTGAGATGACCGTATCCGTGAACGCAGCATAGCTCATCGAGACCGCCCCTCACGAAGTGCCTGGCCTCTTCTTCTGGAGCATCTTCTTCTGGAGCATCTTCTTCTGGAGCACCTTCTTCTGGAAATCTGGGTGGGCTGCTTAGTGACTGACGAGAAGCTGGCTGTGCCCATAAAAAAACGAGGTCGCCCCCCCGCCCGACCTCTAATTGTGTTTATG
>JAUVAM010000474.1 GCA_030591745.1 Deltaproteobacteria bacterium | reverse complement strand
TACGAAGAGCCGGACGACAGGCTCATGCGCTCCATCGAAGAAAAAATCGACATCCCGGAAAGCCGCAAAGACGACTTCCGCACCGAACTGATGAATTACATCGGTGCTCTCGCTGTCGAGGGCAAGACCTTCGACTACCGCACCAACGAGCGGCTGCAGAAGGCTCTGGAGCTCAAACTCTTTGAAGATCAGAAAGACAGCATCAAGCTGACCAGCCTGGTCAGCTCGGTGGTCGACAAGGACACGCAAGAGAAGATCGACGTGGTCAAGCAGCGCATGATTAAGAACTATGGCTACTGCGAAATCTGCTCTACCGATGTCTTGAGCTTCGTGGCCTCCATCTTCGCCCGCGGCGACGCCAAAGAACAGGACAGCTGAGACTACGCATGTCTGCCTGAGCGGAGAGCCACCATGTCCCAAAAGATCGATGCCGACCACGGCCGCTTCCGCCACATCGTGCGCGGCAAGATTAAGGAAAACTTAAAAAAGTTCATCACCAAAGGCGAGATGTTCGGCAAAAAGGGCAAGGACAAGATATCCATCCCCCTGCCCCAGATCCAAATCCCGCGCTTTCGCTATGGTCACCAGGACAAAGGCGGCGTGGGCCAAGGCGAGGGCGAAGTGGGCGACGTCTTAGCCCCTGGCCAGGTGGAGGGCGAGGGTTCTGGAGAGGCCGGCAGCGATCCGGGCCAGCACGAGCTGGAGGTGGAGCTGACCATCGACGAACTGGCCGAAATCCTGGGCGAAGAGCTCGAGTTGCCGCGCATCGAGCCCCGAGGCAAACACAAGCTGGATGCGGAAAAAAGCCGCTACACCGGTATCCACAAGTCCGGCCCCGAGTCCCTGCGCCACTTCAAGCGAACCTACCGGGAGGCGCTCAAGCGCCAGATCTCCTCGGGCACATACAACCCGGATCGGCCCGTGGTCATCCCCATCCGCGAAGACAAGCGTTACAGATCCTGGAAGGTGAGCTGGGAGCCCGAATCCAACGCGGTCGTCTTGTACATGATGGACGTTTCCGGCTCCATGGGGGATGAACAAAAAGAGATGGTGCGCATCGAATCCTTCTGGATCGACACTTGGTTACAGAGCCAATACCAGGGCATGGAGGTGCGCTACATCACCCACGACGCCGCGGCCCGGGAAGTGGACAAAGACACCTTTTTCCGCACCCGAGAAAGCGGCGGCACCATGATCTCTTCGGCCTACAAACTCTGCGCCGACATCATCATGACCGACTATCCCTCCGGAGACTGGAACATCTACCCTTTCCATTTCTCAGATGGGGACAACTGGTCCAACGACGACACGCATTCTTGCCTGGACCTGCTCAAAACCCGGATCCTGCCCCACGTCAACCAGTTCGGCTACGGCCAGGTCGAGAGCCCTTACGGCTCGGGTCAATTCATCAAAGACCTCCGGGAAAACTTCAAGGATGATGTCAAAATGGTCTTGAGCGAAATCCCGGATCGGGACGCCATCATAAGGTCCATCCGGGACTTTCTGGGCAAGGGGAGGTAGACCATGAGCCTACCCCGCTACTTGGCCGAGTTGCAGCAAACCATCGAAGGCTACGCCCGGGAATTCGAACTGGACTTCTTTGACACCATCTTTGAAGTCCTGCCCTACGACGCCATCAACATGGTGGCCGCCTACGGCGGCTTTCCCACCCGCTACCCCCACTGGCGCTTCGGCATGGAGTATGAACAGCTCAAAAAGAGCTATGCCTACGGCCTGTCCAAAATCTACGAGATGGTCATCAATAACGACCCTTGCTACGCCTATCTCTTAGAGGGCAACAGCCTTGTCGAGCAAAAGACCGTCATGGCCCACGTCTATGCCCACTGCGACTTCTTTAAAAACAACGTTTGGTTCAAAGACACAAACCGCAAAATGATGAACGAGATGGCCAACCACGGCACCCGCATACGGCGCTACATGGCCAAGCACGGCGTGGACGAGGTGGAGAATTTCATCGACACCTGTCTGTCCGTCGATAACCTGATCGACATACACGCCCCCATGGTACGCCGGCGCCCGGTGGCCCCTGATAAGCCACTGGCCGGCGAGGGCGAGGCCAGAGCCTCCGACGCCGTGGCTCGCCTACCCGTGCCTCGGCGCTACCTGGACCCCTACATCAACCCGGCCGACTACATCGACAAGCAAAAACAGAAACTCATTGAAGAACGCGGCAAGGCCTCGCGATTTCCACCTCAGCCCGAGCGAGATGTGCTCTTGTTCCTGATGGAGCATGCCCCCTTGAACCGATGGCAACGGGACCTGATGGGCATCATCCGGGAAGAAGCCTATTATTTCGCTCCCCAGGGTCAAACCAAAATTCTGAACGAGGGCTGGGCCGTCTATTGGCATTCGACCATCATGACCCATCGCGCCATGACCGATGCAGAGGTCATCGACTACGCCGATAACAACGCCGGCATACTTGGCACTCGGCCCGGCTCCCTCAATCCCTACAAAATCGGGCTCGAACTGTTTCGCTACATTGAACGCAAGTGGAACACGGGACGCTTTGGCCCGGAATACGACGCTTGCGACAACATGAAGCGCAAGCACAACTGGGACCAACAATTGGGCCTGGGTCGAAAGAAAATATTCGAAGTACGCTCCTTGCACAACGACGTGACCTTCATCGATGAGTACTTAGACGAAGAATTTTGCTTAGAGCAGAAAATGTTCGGCTACGACTACAATCCCCGGGCCCACCACTGGGAGATCACCACCCGAAACTACAAAGAGATCAAAAACAAACTCCTGTTCCAATTGACCAATTTCGGGCAGCCCATCATCGAAGTCGCGGACTCCAATCACGCCAACCGGGGCGAGTTGCTCTTGCTGCACAGGCATGAGGGCGTAGACATCAAGCTGGACTGGGCCCAGTCCACCATGGAAGCCCTGTACCGCATTTGGACCCGGCCGGTCCTGCTTCAAACCATCGTCGGCGAAAAAGTGACCGTACTGCGCCACGACGGCACCGAGCACACCGCCGAGCAAATCGCCCCCGCGGACGCCGCCACATGAGCACACGGTCCCTGCTCGGAGCCATCGGCTTGTTGCTGTTGTTCGGCTGCAACGGGACTGCGAACTCAATCGATGCCGGTCTCGACGCGGGCCTCGACGCCACGACGGAAGATGGTGGTGATGACGGGGGGGGCGATGACGCCTATCACCCCCTGCGGGTGGGCAGCGCAGAAACCTTTGAGGCGGTGACCTGGAACCTGCACAACTTCCCAAGCGATCAATCCTCTGCCGGGCATGTCTCCTCTTTAATCCTCGCCCTGGATCTGGATCTGATCGCCGTGCAAGAGATCGCCGATGAGCGGGCCTTCGCGACCATGTTGTCTTACCTGCCGAGCCACGATGCCGCCCTGTCACCTCACGTCTACAACCAGTACGAATACCAAAAAGTGGGCTTCGTCTACCGCAAGGATCTGCTTTCGATCAGTCAGGTCACCACGCTCTTCAACGGTGAGACCTATGCCTTTCCGCGCCCCCCCTTGCAAGCCCATTTCTCATGCTTGAGTCAAGAGGGCTGCCCTGGCGACTTCGTGGCCATCGTGATCCACCTAAAAGCCAGCCCGGGCGAAGACAACGAAGCCAGGCGGCGGGCGGCCTGCGAAGATCTCAAAACACACATCGATGCACTTCTGGCCGACGGCACGGAGCAAGTCATCCTGCTGGGCGACTTCAATGATCTCTTAGACGACGACCTCGCGGACAACGTCTACACCGCCTTTCTGGATGACCCAGACAATTATCGCTTTTTGAGCCAAGAGCCCGCGGACCGCGGCGACTATTCCTACATCCCCTACCCGAGCCTCCTGGATCACGTCTTGATCACCCAGGGCCTGACGGCCGAATACGGACTGGGCCAAACCAGCGTGCTGGCCCTGGACGAAAGAGATTTGGGTTTTGACTACGAGGATTTGGTCAGCGATCACCGACCCGTAATCAGCATCTTCTCCGATTAACCCCTGACACAATTTCGCCCTGCGTGCTTGGCCGCGTAGAGCTTTTCGTCCGCCGCCCGGATAAGGTTCAGCGGATCAGCCGCCATGGGCGAATTCCTCCTGTCAATTTATTTTTTGATGAAGGGCTGACAGTGGCATCTTTAAGAAAATTGTTTAT
>JAUVAM010000014.1 GCA_030591745.1 Deltaproteobacteria bacterium | reverse complement strand
CCGAAGGCGAATTGCAGGCCTCGCAAAAGCTTTCCGAGGCGGCCGCCATCATCGCTTCCGAGCCGGGCACCATGCAGCTTCGCTATTTGCAAACCTTGTCGGAGATCTCCACCGAGAACTCATCCACCGTGATCTTCCCGGTGCCGATTGATTTGCTGGGCGGTTTGCACAAAATGGTGAATAAGTAAGGGTAGATGGGCCCTAAGCTTCAGCAGCGATAGAAAACTCGCTTGCCATCGGAGCCTTTGATCCAGGCTCCATTCTCTACAAAGGCCTCAATGGCGCTGGGGGTGATGGGCACCTTGCCGCCCCTGCCGGGCAGATCCGCCAAGAAATGGGGCGTGAGCAGGCCTGAGCGCTTCGCTCGCAGCTTGGCCACCAGCGCCACCGCTTTTTTCAGGGGCACCTGGAAGTGCAGGGTGCCTTCGGCTCGGTCAAGCTGGAAAAGAGTGTGGGGCTTCACGCCCGCGGCCAGAAGCGCTCGACCCAGATCCTCCAAGGATTCGAGGCTGTCGTTGATTCCCTTCAACAGCACGGCCTGGTTCAGAACCGGAATGCCGGCTGTCTGCAGGCGCTCCAAGGCGCGGCTGGCCTGTTTGTCGATTTCCTTGGCGTGGTTGAAGTGGGTGACAAACCACAGAGGCCGATGGCGGCGCAGCATCTGAACAAGGCCTGGGGTGATGCGGTTCGGCAAGGACACGGGCGCTCGGGAATGAATACGCAGCAGTTCCACCCCGGCATGGCCACGGGCTGCCATGAGCAATCGGTTCAAGTCGGCATCGCTTCGGAGCAGGGGCTCGCCACCGCTCAAGATGACTTCTTTGATCCGGCCTGTGCTTTTTTTGAGGGCCTCGGCGATGTCTTCTGGGCTGGCCAATGCCGGGGGCTTGCCGTCACTTTTCCAATATCGCTTGCGGTTGCAGTGGCGGCAGAGCACGGGGCAAGTGTTGCTGATAAGGACCAGCAGGCGATCGTCGAAGCGGCGGATGACCCCCGGGGCGATGAAGAAGTTTTCTTCGTCCAGGGGATCGGCCTGCCCACCGGAGCGCAACTCGTCGGGGTGGGGCAGCACCTGCCGTGCGATGGGGCAGAGGGGATCGGAGGCGTCCATCAATCGGGCCAACTGAGGCGGCACGCGCATGGGATAGCGCCGGGTGACTCGATCCATGGCTCGCTCACGTCGCGGGTTGAGATCTAGTGCTTCCGGTCCCGTGATGCAGGAGGCGAGTTCGTCTTTCCAGGCTTGGCGCGACATCGAATCTCGTATCAATATCTATAGATCACACCCACGTGCAGCTTGCCGCCTACCTGGCTCAAGTTCTTCGTGGAGGTGTTGAAGTATTGGCTGAAGTTGAAGCCCCCATCGATGCAAAAACCGACTCGCTTCCAGGGGTTGATCTCGAAACCGCCGATGACGTGCAGGCTGATGGCGTTGCCCGAGTCGTCGTCGAAGTCCAGAAACTCCAGGCCCAGCCCCAGGCCGATGTAAGGCGTGATCCATTCGCGCAGGAATCGGTATTTGATGCCGATGGTGGCGGGCACGAAGATCACGTCCGTGTCCCCATCACCGAAAGTCAGACCCACCTTCAAATAGGCCGGAAGCCACTCGAAAATGAATGCGATGAATTCCAACTCAAGACCGTGCAGGTAAGTGCCCGGCTCGCCGCCCTCCGATTCCCCCAGGTAGCCGCTCACGAAACCGCCGTAGCGCAAGGAGAAGCCCAGGATCGGGCTCCAGGTGGCCTCGGCCGAAAGCCCCAGACTGGCGCGAATCTCGTCGGCCACTTCGGTCGCGGCGTCGATGAGATCCTGTCCATCATCGGCGTCCACGGTTCGACTGGCTCGTCCCACGGATGCAGATTTGTTCATGTCGACGGCGGCCACGCTGATGACGGCCCGATCGCCCACGCGGCCCACCGAGCCCCAGATCAAGATGGCGTCGCCCAGGGCCTGGGCGTGTTCGACGACGCAATTCGGATCGTCTTCAGGACAGCCCAAAAGCATTTTCATTTTTTCTACGCTGATGAGCTTGGCCAAATCCGCCTTGCTGATGACGCTCACCCCACCGCCTCGCACGAGCTCGGACAAAAAGACCCCGGTCAAGGTGTCGGCCGTGTCCTGGTCGAAGCCCTGAGGCGAAAGTTCCAACATGGCGATTTTGACGGGCTTAGGCGAATCGGCTGCCTGTGCCGGGCCTAGCCAGACCAAGATCAGCAGGAAGCTCAATAAATTTTTCATGAGAGGGACGCTAACACGAACTCGGGCGGGACGGAAAGGCGCTGTTGGTCTTGGACAAGGAGCCTAGCACCGTGTCGCTTCGCGACACGGCACAAGACGTTCTGCCTCTTGGGCTTGTGCTTTCGTTTTTGATTCAAGTGGCAAGATTGCGCCTCATCAAGAACGTCTAGGGCCCAGGCGGGGTGAAGCCGTTGTTGTCTACGTCTACGCGGATGGCGTTGGTCATGCCGACGGGGCGGCAGGATCGAAAGACCGGGTTTAAGCGATCCGAGTCCTGACCATAAGCCACGGCTGCGACCCAGATGTCGGATGTGGTCTCGACCTCCACCACGGTGTCCAGGCGGATGGCCGGATGGTTTGCGTCTGCCTCGCCATAATCCGTCAGGACGTGGGTGCTGTGGATCTCGCCGTTGACCCATAAGTCTACTTGTTGCACAGGCACCCAGTCGGCGGCCTGGGCCTGGATGTGGACGGGCACGGGTGAGGTTTGTTGGATTTCTTCGCCCATGCCGGCTTCAGCCACCGAAATGGTGATGAAGATGCCGCCGCCCACGACGGCCTTGTTGGCCTTGAGATTCGACCAGACTTCGTCGGTGTCCAACTCGGCGGGGTCGTCGTTTGTGACCGCGATCAGGGTGCGACCGAATCCGGCCTCAGATGTGCGGCCATGGCTGTCGCTGACGCCCACCGCGGTTTTGAAGAGGCCTCGGTTGTTCAGGTAAGACCAGAGGAAGATGCTTTCGTTCAGCATGGTGCTCGTGTCTTTGGAGTTCAGAAGCTCAAGGGTGTCGAAGTCCGCGCTGAATTTTTCCGAGGGAAGGCTGGCCAGCTCGGGCATGATCGTTGGGGGTTCGAAGCCCAGGTAGGAGAACCAGCCGGTGTCGCGTAGCGGATGGGCCACGTTGATCACCTGGGCACCCAGGTCCCGCGCTCTTTTCCAGAGATCGGGGAACTCGATGACGTCTACATAGAGGCCGTCTTCGTCGTAGGTCACCCAGGGGATTTGCCAGTAGATCCAGCCCGTGGGATGGGTGGGCAAGGGAAAGGTCGAGAAGTGGCCGTAAAGCGGTGAGACCTCGTTGCCCACCACCAGGCGGATCCAGGGGGCGAAGTCGGTGGACAATAGCTCGGCCAGTTCCTGGGCGAAGGGTGCCAGGTCTGTCTGGCAGTCGTGATCCGTGGCCACTAAGAGTTCCAGGCCTTCGCAAAGGTTGGAGCCGATTTTGTCTTTTAGTTCGTAGTCGCTGTCGGCCGAGCGGGCCGAGTGGTTGTGCAGATCGGCTGCCACATAACCCGTGGTGTCCACCTGGCGGAATAGCTCGGCGTTGACCTCTTCCCGCTGGTCGGCGACCAGGGTGAGGTTCTGTCGAAGGATACTGTATTCCCAGCCCCGGGAAACGGTCAGCGTCCAGTCGCCAGGAGGTATGTCGACGATTCCCTGGCCGCTGGCCCCGAAGGTCAGAAGTGAAGTGTTGGTGGCGGCGCCCATGGCCGCGTCGTGGCCGGCCTGGAAGGATAGCTTGCAGGGTATGGCTCCCATGCCCTGGCCCTCGGAGTCTACTTCTTCACATACGTATGCCAGTTCGGCCGGGCTTGCCATGGTCAGCGTCACGGGGGTTTGGCCGTCGGCGTTCACCACAAGGGACTCGCTGATCAAGGCGGGTCTGGCCGCGGCCTGGATCTCAACCGTGTAGTTGCCCGCGGGCAATTCCAGCTCGAAGGTGCCCTGGAGGTCCGTGTAGGTCTGGTTCACCACATCCGCACCCGCGACAAGATCCCCATCATGGGCCAGCACCATAACGCCGACTTCCGGGCTGCCGTCGGCTCGTTGCACTTGGCCCTGGATGAGGCCCAGGCCGGTCGTTTCTCCGCGCAACTGACGGAAGCGCCTGAGGCAATCGTCCACGCCGCCACCGCCCACGATGAGGATACGAGCAATCTCCAGCGTGGGCTCGTTGTCATTGGGCCCCGGGGCAAGACCGCGGCCGGCACCCAGAGGTGTGATGCCCTCGACGCTGAAACTGGAGTCCAGCTCGCCTTCAGCCGCGGCATAAAGAGTGCAGTTGTCGGTGCTGGTGCCTGCGAAGTAAGGAAGCTGGCCGGCGGGCATGTTCTCGTCCAGCATGCCGGGACCCGGCACGAAGTCGGCGCTGCGATCGCCGTTGAGTACAACGTCCCCGACCGACAGATTCAGCCCGGAGCCAGAGCGTACGCTCAGACGGGTCACCACCCGCAGGTGTGAGGCGTTTGCTTCCAGGATGTAGTCTTGCTCCAGCTCCAGATCCTGGGGTGTCAAGGCCCCGTTGAGCGCCGCATCGATGAGCGGCAGGCCTCGGTGTTGGCCTCGGATGCGCACCACGGCGGCTTGCCCGTCAGCCCCGTCGTTGAGCACCTCGCCCGAGTCGGGTCGAAGGGTCAGATATTCCACGTTGGTGAACATTTCCTGGAATATTTCGTTGCCGGTTTGGCCTTCGGGACGGATGCGATCCGCGTCCAACAAGCTACCCCCATAGGGCCCCCAGCCCCGCGCATCGAAGGGATTTTGCACGATGAAGGCCACCTGGTCATTGTAGAGCTTAAAGTCGCCAATCCAGCCATGGGCCTCCACACCGGAAAGAAGCTCGGAGGCTTCCTCGACGACGCCGGCCCGTACCTCTCCAGCCGAGAGTCGCTCATCCAGGGGCAAACGCTCGCTCCCGCCGTCTTCTCCCGCGTCCGGATTGTCCTGTTCCCCGTTGCCGCAGGCCGCCAGCGAAAAAATGCCCAGCGAAAAAATACACAGCCAAAGAGCCGCCTTCAGTCGCTTGCTCATGGGTTTCTTCCTCCTGACACTGCGCAGCCAAGCGGCGCAGCATAAGAGGCCCTAGAATTAAGGGCCTCTAAGAGTCAGAATCTACCAGAAATCGGCCTTTGCGTCTTGTTCGTCTTCCAAGACCTTGAGCGGTTTTCCATAATTGGTGTAGTATCGGGCAGTTCGAATATTCCGCCATGGAAGGAGCTTGAAATGCGTATTGGGATCTTAAGGTGTTTGGCTTTGGCCCTGTTTGCGATGTTGCTGACGTTTTTGGGTTCGTGTGGCAGCTCCAGCCCGGTGGCTGATAGTTGCTTGAGCGATGCGGACTGCGCTGCCGGTGAGCAGTGTTTTAATCACATCTGTCTTTCTTCGGACTGCGTGATGGACGATCAGTGTGCGCCGGGCAAGACCTGCCAGGACGGCACCTGCTCCGACGTGGAAGCCTGCGAGAGCGACGAGGACTGCAACGGGGCTTTCTGCGATACCGAGAGCGGTGCTTGTTGGATCTGTCGCGACGATGAAGATTGCGCTCGCAACGAAAGCTGCGTCGAGCACATCTGCGTCCCAGGTTGCGAAAGTGACGAGGATTGCGCCGATCCCTCCCCAGTCTGTGATACGGAAAGCGGCGTCTGTGTGGCCTGCCTGGAGGATGCGGATTGTGGCTTGTCTCAGACATGTCAGAACCAAGTCTGCGTCGATGAGGAATCCTGCGAGTCGGATACGGACTGCGGCAACTGTCGCCTTTGTGTGGATGGCAGCTGTGTCGGGGCCGGGGACTGTGCTTCCGATGAAGACTGTCCCCTCGAAGCGAATCATTGTTCGGACCTTTGTACTTGCGAAGAGTGTACGGATGGCAGCCACTGCGAAAGTGGCGTCTGCCTTGAGGATTTCACCTGTGCGCCCATCGGGCCTGAGTGCAGCACGAACGCGGATTGTGGTTTGCTGGATCGGCCTTTCTGCTCCGATGATGGTTTTTGCGTCGGCTGTATTGAGGACGCCAGCTGTTCCATCGGCGCGGTCTGCGAGGACGAGGTTTGCGTCGCGGGTTGCCGCAGCGAACGGGACTGCCCGGGTACCATGCTTTGTGATACCAGCGGCGGCGAGCCCGGTGTATGCGCAGACTGCCTGATCGATGAGGATTGCGGTCAAGGGGAAGTCTGCGTGGCGGGGGAATGCCTGGTTGGCTGTCAGAACGATCAGAATTGCCCCGGCAATTGGCTTTGCGATCGAGATTCGGGCTTCTGCGTCGAATGTCTCGTGTCTACAGATTGTCCTACGGGCTACGATTGCATTGATCAGGCCTGCGAGTTGTTCTGCGATGAGGATGCCGATTGCGGCCCCGGGCAAATCTGTGAGGACGCGCAATGCGTGGTCGGTTGCCGGGAAGACGCCGACTGCCAAACCAGCCCCGAACAGCCTGCCATGTGTGAGAATTTGCAATGTGTGCCGGGTTGTCGCGACAGCAGCCAATGTCCAGCGGGTACTTACTGCAACACGGAGCTTTCGGACTGTGTGCCCGGCTGCGAGAATGATACAGACTGCCCGGCAGGCGAAACCTGCATTGACAATGCCTGCGTGCAGGGCTGCGCCAATGACGACGACTGCGACCTGGGTCATATTTGTGGTGAGAGCGGTCAGTGCGAGGCCGGCTGCAACACGGACCGGGACTGTCCTCAGGGCACCTTCTGTGCCGAGGACGGCATCTGCCGGGCCGGTTGCCTCAGCGATGACGACTGTGGTTGGGGTGAGCATTGCCTGCTCGATGAACATGCCTGCGTGGAATGCCTCAACGATGACCACTGCATCATGGGTGCCTGTGACTTGGGCAGCCATACCTGTACTCGGACCTGTAGTCGGGATCAGGACTGCCAGGGTGATGACGTTTGTGACACCACGGCCGAGCCCAGCATTTGCGTTGAGTGCTACGATGGCGACACGGGCAATTGCGACGGCTCCGGTTTGATCTGCGACACCATCAACCGCGTCTGCGTGGAATGCCTGGAAGACACGGATTGTGCAGAGGGCGAGTCCTGCGACGCGATCGACCAGGTTTGCCTGGTCGACACAGGCAGGACTCTGTGTGAGCCCTGCACGGACGACGCGCAATGCGGCCTTGCCGGGGACTTGTGCCTGGTCTTCGTCGACGGCGACGGGAATGCGGTGGACCGAGGCTGCGGCGTGGCTTGTTTGGACGGCGCGGCTTGCCCGGCAGGCTATCTTTGTGTGGCCGAGCCCGGTGGCAACACCAGTCAGTGCCGGCCGGCTTCGGCCGAGCCCGTTGTGACCTGTGCGGGCATGCGTGCTGTCGGTCAACCATGCGCCGGCATTGGTGCCAACTGTGGCCTGCCGGATGTGGCCGACGGCTCCTGTGTCTGGGACATGGCTGGATCCTATTGCTCGGTGCAATGCGATGACGGCCTGGGTGAGGCTGCCTGCCTTGAGGGCATGAGTTGCAATTGGGCAATCCTTAATCTCTGCATGCCAGACTGACGTCGACCCCAAATTTCCCTCGCCAAGGGGGACTTTCGAATTTATGAGTGCACCCGACTACCTGTTGGCCTCCACAGCCGAAGAACTCAAGCATGCCATGACCCGCTTGGCGGGGCGGCCCCTGCTCGCTCTGGATTTGGAGACCGAGGGCTTGGACCCCCACAAACATCGCACGGTGCTCCTGGCGGTGGGGGACGACAGCTTTCAGCTCCTGGTAGATTGTCGGGCCACTTCCTTGGAACCCCTGAAGCCCTTGCTTGAGGGCTCCGTGCCCAAGGTGACCCACAACGGGGCCTTTGACGCGGCCATGTTGCGGGCGCTGGACGTGAAGGTGGAGAACCTCTCAGACACCATGCTCATCGAGCAGGTGCTCACCAACGGCAAGCGGGAACCGCGCCGTTCCTTGAGCCACTTGTCGGCCAAGTATTTAGGCCAAGGCCTGGACAAAACGCAGCGTTTGGGTTTCGCCGGATGCACGGATGCCTTCACGCCCGCTCAGCTTGAATATGCCCGTCGGGATATTTTGGCCACCTACCATGTGCTCCTCGAGCAAATGCCCGCCGTGGTCGAAAACAACCTGGAGACCACGGTTCGTCTGGAGTGTCGGTCCATGCCTGCCTTCGCGGACTTGCACTACGATGGCATTTTCTTGGACAAGCAGGCCTGGACTGTCCTTATCGACGAGGCTCGAGTCGAAGGGGACAGGCAGCGGGATGTGGTGGACCAGCATTTGGGCAAGGTGGTGCAGACGGATCTCTTCGGCCGAGTGGACATCAACTACGAATCCGACAGCGACATGCGCGACGCTTTGTCCAAACTGCTGGGGAGGCCGGTGCGGGAGTTGAACAAGCAGGCCTTGCGTCGCCTCGGTCATCCGGTTTGCGATGCCCTGGTTCGCTATCGGGAGATGCGCAAGATTGTCTCCACTTATGGGGAGAGTTTCTTGGATTCGGTGCATCCCAAAACGGCGCGCATTCACGCTGACTTTAAGCAGATCGGCGCGCCCACCGGTCGGGTGGCCTGCCGGAACCCCAACATGCAGAACATTCCCCGGGGCAGTCGCTTTCGAGCCTGCTTTCGCGCGCCGGAGCGCCGGCGCATGATCACGGCTGACTATTCTGGTTGTGAGCTGCGCATTTTGGCCGAGGCCAGCGGTGACCCTTCTTTTGTGAACACCTTCCAGCGAGGCGGCGACCTGCATGCCATCGTGGCCTCGGAGATTTTCGGCTGCACCGTCAGCAAGGATTTAAACCCAGAGCTTCGGGATCGGGCCAAGGCCATCAACTTTGGACTGGCCTACGGTATGGGGGCCGGGGGTTTGGCCGCCGTGACGGGCCTGACCATAGATGCGTCCGAAGGTCTCTTGAATCGCTATTTCGCCGCCTATCCTCGAGTGCGTCAATACCTGGAGGACTCGGCACAGCAGGCCATCGAACGGGGTTGGGCCGAGACCCTGGGCGGACGGAAGCTGTGGTTGGAAATCGGCGAACGAGTGGAGGGGTCGGATTTGGCGGCGATTGTGCGCGTGGCCAAGAACATGCCGATTCAAGGCACCAACGCTGATATTCTCAAGGTGGCCATGGCCGGTATCCGCGAAAGGCTCAGGGAGTTGAGCTATGACGCCTTCATGGTCAACAACGTGCATGATGAAATTTTGGTCGAGGTGGTCGACGACGAGGCCTGGGACGTATCCGAGATGGTTCGTGAAGAAATGGTGCGCGCGGGTGAACGTTTCGTTAGTCAGGTGCCCATGGAAGTGGACGTGTCGGTGGGTGAGGCCTGGCAGAAATAGTTTTAGCAGCTTGGGTTCGTTCGATCGCTTTCGATGAATGCTTCATGCAGCGATGAGATGGCCTGTTCCAGCAAGGACTGCTCCAAAAGCGCCGTGATTCGGAAAGACGAAGTGTGCAGCCATTGGGGATGGATGTGCTCGGCCGCCAAGACCCTCAGCATTTTTCGCAGGTTGGCGAAGGACTGGTTGATGCCCGCGCCGATGAGGCTGACCGCCGCCATGTTGTCGATGAGCTGCACGGACTGACCGAAGCGCTGGGAAAGCTTGAGGCGAAAACCTTGGGTGTCTTCCAGGTGCTCCCGGGAGGTCACCAGGGCGGCCTTGTCGGCCTGAAGGGTAAGCTGTTTGCCCTGGATGCCCAATTCATCCAAGAAGGCCAGCACCGCGTCGTCCATCAGGCCTTGCTTGTGATCGATGGTCAGGATGCGCACATCGGATTCGTGGGCGATGCCCACCACCTGGCCTGGACCGTGAGGCACCTGACTGCGCACGATGGTTTCTCCCCCCTGGCCGTCCGCGCGGCGGACAAAGAGGGCGATACCTTGATCCTTGGCAAACTCTACGGCCGAAGCGTTGAGTACCTTGGCGCCGGATTCGGCAAGCTCCTGCATCTCGGCGTAGCCTAAGGCATCGATGCGCCTGGCTTGGGTGACCAGCTTGGGGTCGGCGGTGTATACACCGTCCACGTCTCCATAGATTTCGCAGGATTCGGCATCGAGTGCGGCGGCAAGGGCTACCGCGGTCGTATCTGAGCCGCCCCTCCCCAAGGTTGTGATCTCCCGGCGATAGGACATGCCTTGGTAGCCAGCCACAATCACGATGCGTCCGCGACAAAGTTCGTCCTGGATGCGGAAGGGGCGCACCTCGATGATGCGGGCGTCTGAATGCCGGTCGTTGGTGATGATGCCGGATTGACTGCCGGTGAAAGAGATGGCGTCGTGGCCGCGTTGCTGGATGGCCATGCTCAGAAGGGCCATGGAGATGCGCTCGCCGACGGATGTCAGCATGTCCAGTTCGCGGCGTGGCGGGTCGGGGTGAACTCTTCGGGCCAAGGCCAAAAGCTCGTCCGTGGTTTTCCCCATGGCACTGACCACAACCACCAGGTCGTGACCCGCTTCTTTGGCCCGAACCACACGATCAGCCACGGCCGAGAGTTTGCCTTCGTCGGCAACCGAGCTGCCGCCATATTTGTGCACGTGGATCGCCATGGCCAGGCAATCTAGCACAGCTAGTGAAAAGGCACCAAGTCCTGTTAGTCAGCCTCGCCACGCAAGGCCTGTTCAAGGCGGCTTGGATCCAGGTGAGGGTTTCGGGAGTAGAGGATTTGATCGTTGTGGGCTGAGCGGGTCAAGACACCCCGCTGACAAAGATCTTCGAGCGCGTCGGCCACGGTTTCTTCCGTTAAGCCCACCCACCAACGAGCCACCCCCCGACGGGTGTCTCGCGCGTAGGGGTACTCTTTGAGGTATTGAATAATCTTTGTTGACACATCCATGCTGGCCTCATTGGTGTTCATGCCTGATGTCAAAGGAATTTGTCGCAAGACTCATGCCATCTGGTGAGGTCTTCTGGGGGTGTTTTTTTCCATGTTTTCGTGATGATCGAAGGCTTCAAGGGGGGGCATTTTGCTGATTGTCTTGATCTGCGCGGTATGCTTACCGCACACAGCTATTCACTGTAATCTTGGGCTTGGATTTTGTATTTTTTTAGTAGTTGCCAGAAGTTTTTTCGATCCATGTTGGCCGCCTTGGCCGCTCGGGTGATGTTACCACCATTGAGCGAGAGCATCTTCGAGGCGTAGTTCTGCTCGAATTCCGAGACCAATTTTCGTTTTTCTTCTTTGAAGGTACGGGTTTCTCCAGGCAGGTCAATTTCTTCGGGCATGATCACGTCCGAGTTGGTTACCACCACGGTTTGCTGGATTTTGTTCTCCAGTTCGCGGATATTGCCCGGCCAGTTGTAGCCCACAAGCTTTTGCAGTGCCAAAGGATGGATGTCTTTGACCTTGCGGTCATATTCTTGGGAGAATTTGCGCAAAAAGTGGTTGGCCAGAAGCGGGATGTCTTCCTTCCGTTCCCTCAGGGGCGGTATGTGGATGGGGACGATGTTGAGTCGGTAATACAGATCGTCACGGAAACTGCCATCGGCGATGGCCTCGATCAGGTTTTTATTTGTGGCCGAGACGATGCGTACGTCGGTGCGGATGATCTTGGTGGACCCCAATGGCTTGATTTCTTTTTCTTGCAAGAATCGCAGCAGCTTGACCTGGACCTTGGGGCTGATTTCGCCTATTTCGTCCAAAAAGAGGGTGCCCGTGTGGGCCTCTTCCGCCAAGCCGGGCGTGTCCGCGTGGGCATCCGTGAAGGCCCCGCGCTTGTAACCGAAGAGCTCGCTTTCTAAAAGATTTTCGGGCAGCGCGCCACAGTTGACGGGCACGAAAGGCTTGCTGGCCCGTCGAGAAAAATAATGAATGGTACGAGCCACCAGCTCTTTGCCCGTGCCGCTCTCTCCGTACACCACCACCGAGGCGTCGGTTTGAGCGATGGCAGGCAGTTTTTCGATGACGCTGCGCATGGATCGGGAGGTGCCGACCACGTGATCCCTGTCGGTATAAACCTTCAACGAAGTCTTCAGTCGCGAGATTTCCCGCGTCATATGCAGTTTTTCGACGGCTCGCCGCACACGGTGACAGAAGACCTCTCGGGTCAGGGGTTTTGTGATGTAGTCATGAGCACCGGACTGAAGGAAGTTCACCGCATCCTCGATGGTGCCGTATGAAGTCATGATGATGACGGGAATTTCGGGGTTGATTTTTTGCACCGCTTCAAGAACGGCCTGCCCGTCCACTTCAGGCATGCGAATGTCGCTGACCACGATGTTGATGCCGCCCTGTTCGAAGATCTGTATGGCCTCCCGGCCATTGGAGGCCAGCACCAACTCATAATCTTCGTCGCGGCAGAAAACCTCGATGAGATAACGGGTGTTGGGATCGTCGTCAACGACGAGCACTTTCATTTGCTTCTCCCTTAGGTCTTTTTTGCCCTAGTCCTAAGCCTCGGTTTATTGGGACTTTTGACTATTGCCCATTAAGAGCGAGGTGATTTTACCCCGTTTTTTTTCTTATGTCCAGTCCTTGTTGTTCGCGTGTAGCATGGAAAAAATATATCTTTTCAACAGATTAAGAGAGATCACGCAAGAGAGTGGGGTTTGGCATGAAATCTGCTAGTTAGGCTTTGTTGTTTTTGTTCTTTACAGACTAGTTTAGGGGAGTTGCTTTGATCCGGCGGACTCGGTTCCCCCCCCGCCTGTTTGCTGGTGACTCGACTCCTCGTTTTATGGGAGACGTGAATCGATGCTGTGGGTTTCCCCCCCACCCGCCGCATCCCTCGCGTCTCCCTCTTAATTTAATCCAACCAAACCTATTTTAATCCAACCACGCCTATTTTAGTCCAGCCACACCAAGGGAAGCAGCGCCACGACTGGTTCTTCAGCCAATGAGACCAGAATGTCAAGTCGGGCCAAGTGGGCATCAAGGGTGTTTAGCAGGCTATTTTTTTGGGCCTGGCCACCCAGCAAGGATCCCAGCAATCCAGGCAAACTGAACTTATGCTTGGGCAGGTGCAGCAGTCTTACCTCTTCGTCCGCCAGGGCCGCGCGTTGTTTTGCCACTTGCACGGCGCGGTCCAGGCCGCCCAACTCGTCGACCAGTCCACGTTCCTTCGCTTGCTTGCCGGTCCATACCCGACCCTGGGCGATGGCGTGGACTTGCTCCCGGGTCATCTGGCGACCTTCCGCCACCCGATCCAGAAAGTCCTGGTAGTATCCGTCCACCAATTCCTGCAAGAGGGCGTGTTCATCCGGGTTGCGGCTTCGGTGGAAACCGAACAAGTCAGCCAACTCACCACGCTTGACCACTTCGCGGTGGATACCCAGCCGGTTCATCAAATCACTCGCGTCAAAGAGCAGGTTGAAGACACCGATGGAGCCGGTGATGGTAGAGGGGTTGGCCACAATCCAGTCTGCAGAGCAGGCAATGTAGTAACCACCGGAAGCAGCCACCGAGGCCATGCTCACCACCACGGGCTTGAACTGAGTCAGGGTGTCCACTTCCCGTCGGATGAGTTCGGAGGCCAGGATGCTGCCGCCCGGAGAGTCCACTCGCAAGACCACGGCGGCCACCGAGCCGTCGCGCTGTAAGTCCTGCAGGGTCTCGACCAGATCGCGAACCCTCATCCCGCCAGTCAGGCCGGGTTGTCGGGCGATGCTGCCCGTGGCATGCACGATGGCGATGGTCGGGTGATTGCTCCAGCTCAAATCCATTCGTCGCTGCTTTGCGTAATCGTGGATGCGATGAGCTGGGTGACCAAAGGCATCGGCCACCAGCAGATCCACTTCGTCCTCGTGGGCCACGCCGTCGATGAGGTCCGCCTCCAGGGCCTGTCGGGGTAAAAGAACCCCGCTGTCGATGAGATCTTTGACCTGCTCTAAGGTGATGCCTCGGCCTTGTGCGATGGCCGAGAACAGCTCCTGGCTTGTTTCATCTGCCAGGCTGTTGAGTACTTCCAGGTAGGCCGGGCTCGGTCGATCTTGGGTCAGGCTTTCGACCGCCGACTTGTAATCGCCCACGCGATGGGCCTCGGCTCGAACGCCGATGAGATCCAGGGCACCACGCAGGAAGGTGGCCTGAAAAGAACGCCCCGTCACGTGGAATGCGCCGGCTGGGTTCAGGTAGATGGCGTCTCCCGCGCAGGCCAGGTAGTAGCTGTTGCCGGTGGCCGCCTCGAGGTGAAAGGCGACTTTTTTTCCAGTGAGTCGGAAGGCGGCGATCGCTTGTCGCAGCTCTTGGGCCGCGTGGAAAGGCAGCTTGGCGTCTTCGATGCGGATGATGAGTGAGTCGACTCGATCATCTTCGCCCGCTCGGCGAATGGCCAAGACGGTTTCAAGCAAATTGTTCTTTTTGCCCAGCCAGCCTGCCGAGGTCTGGATCGCGGAGCTCCAGTGGGCATCCAGCAGAATTTCGGCGCTGCGTTCTTCCCTGAGCACCATGCCCGGGCCCATGGCCAGGGAGGCCCCGGCGGTGAGTATCATGCCCTGGTTGTCCGCTTGATCGTCAAACCAGGTGAAGCCGCCCACTTGGGCTCGCAAAAAGTCGATGCTCAGACCCAAGCCGAAGGCTCCATCCAGGTTTGCACTCGCCACCAAGGCCAGTCCATTGAAGGGTCGGGCCAGGGCGGTGAATCGCAGAGGCGGGTCGTCTCCCCCTTCCATCAGGGTGGCGTCGAGGGCAAGAGTCAAGCGCTCGGGCGCAAACCACAGGGGCCGAATGGCCAGGCCCATGTCCAAACTTCGATGGGCGTTCACGCCATGGATGCCCGCCGCGGCCAGTTGGCGGCCCACCAGGCCCAGGCTCAGGTGGCGCGAGAGGCGTAACATGGCACTGAGTTTGACGTCCACCGAGGGCGTTTCGTTGGTCTCGGTGGGATCGAGGATGCTCAAGCCGGCGGCCACGGAGAGCATTCGGCGATGTCGGAAAATGGGCAGGACCAGGTCCAGCTTAAGGTAATCTGCCGAGCCATCTGCTCCCCCCACGTCCGGCTGCACGAATTGCAGCGCGAGGCCCATGCCGTAGGCGGTGGCCAGCAAGGCGTCCGCCCGACTTGCCGGCCTACCGTCCACGCTCCATCCTTCGGCGTGTACGAAGAGGAAGGCCCCGTCGTCGGCAAAGCTCAGGCCGGCTGGGTTAATCAGGGCGCACAGAGGGCCATCGCAGGCCGCCGTGGACCTGGCCGGCAGGGGCATGTCGAAGCTCTGGGCCAAGACCTCTGGCGACAGGGCCATGGTCAGCAACATGAGAGAGATGACGAATGCACGGGTCGTGGTCATAGAAGTCCTCCTAGAGGCTCTTGATTTGCGATGATTTCGTTATTTGGGTCAAGAACGCAAGAACCATGCTCCACAATAGAGCCATCTTGTGCTGTGGCGCGAAGCGACACAGTGCCGGACATCATCCAGACCTAATGGCCCTTTTTTTTCTTGGCTTGTTCTTTTTCGTCCCAGGTGCCGGGCGGCTCCAAGGGCCAGGGCATGTCGGCGTGGTTTTTGG
>JAUVAM010000018.1 GCA_030591745.1 Deltaproteobacteria bacterium | reverse complement strand
GGGGACGGAGTGGGTTTGATTGGGGGTGGGGGTTTGTGTCAGTATGGAAGAATCTTGGGTTTTCATGAGCTTGGGAGGTTGTCATGTTCGCTAGATCGATCCTGGTGATTTTGGCTGTGTTTAGCTTGGGTTTTGTTTGGGGCTGTGGTGATTCGGATTCGGGTGATGATGTGGAGTGCATTCGGGATACGGATTGCGAGGCTGGTCAGATCTGCCGGAATGCGCATTGCGTGGATGAGGATGATCCCTGCCTCATGGTTCAATGCGACCCCGGATATCGCTGTCAGGACGGCGCTTGTGTGCCTGTGGACCCCTGTTCGACGATGACTTGTGAGGATCCGCCCGGCGACGCCGATTGTTACGATTTGCCGGGAGCTTGCAGCGCCGGGGTGTGCAGTTATAGCGCTTTGAGCGACGGTGCGGCTTGCGACGATGGGGATGCCTGTAGTTCGGCGGATGTTTGCACGGCCGGATATTGTGCCGGCGCGCCCATCGAATGTAGCGATCCGCCCGCGGATGTCTGTTTGGATGAAGCGACCCTGCGAAGCCACGTCGTTGTTGGTCTTTGCGATGAGGGGCAATGCACCTACTCTTTTGAGGACACGATTTGTGAGTTTCAGTGCGCCGACGCCCAATGTCGGACCGAAGACTACTGTGGCGAGTTGGGTGCCATGCGCTGCGTCGGCAGTTTCGTCCAGACCTGCAATAATTTCACCTGGCAGACGGTGGTGGATTGCTCGAGCGCCGCGATGAATTGCGAGATGCTCGAGGGAGTGGCCCAGTGTGCTCTCTTTGTTTGCCAAGGGGGTCAAACCCGTTGCCAGGGTGATCTGCTGGAACTCTGCGTGGACAATCGTTGGCTGCCTTATCAGGACTGTTCTGCTTCGGACCAACATTGCTTGAATGGCGCTTGCGAAAGCTGCACACCTGATTGCACGAATCGCATCTGTGGCGATGATGGATGCGGAGGGTACTGTGGCGAATGCGAGTCAACTGAGGAATGCGTGGACGGTGATTGTATGCTGGTTCAGACTGGCCTCTGTCCCGATGGATTGACTTGCGGAACCTTCAATTTTGGCGAGCTGACGCTTTGTCTGCAGGACGGTGGAATTCCAGTAGACGCTCTGGCATGTGGCACAAACTATTGCCCGGACAACATGGGTTGTTTTCCTGATGACAATGGAGAAGACATGTACTGTCTTGAGCTCTGTGGCCGGTGCCCTGATGGTGAAGTCTGTGGTCCCATGGAGGTGGCACCTGACTGGTTCGTCCACCTTTGCCTGGTGGACGGTGCGCCCCCCGGTGATGCGCCAGCTTGTGACGCCGAATACATGTGTGAGGGTAACGCGGTTTGCACCTCGGTGGGAGACGAATACCTTTGCTTCAACGCCTGCTCGGCACCTCATGATTGTGTGCCGGACTGCGCTGGGCTCGAGTGTGGGGACGACGGCTGCGGCGGCAGTTGCGGGGACTGCCCAGAGGGCACGAACTGCATGAACGGGCAATGCCTGACCGACTTGTGTCCCATGGGACAAAGCTGCGATGTTTATGGAGAATGGCAGGTCAATACCTGTCTGCAAGACGGCGAGATTCCGACTGATAATGAATCTTGTAACAATGTCGGTGAGTTCTGCCCTCAGCCCAACCAGATCTGCGTGGAGCGCGTTGAGGGTAGCCTGGCCTGCGCGGCATTCTGTGGCCTCTGTCCGACAGATTTGGAATGTACCTTCTTGGCTGTCAGCGACGCTTCGGGTATCGATCTCTGCATGCAGGACGGAAATATTCCGACTGATGCGCCCTCATGCGATCCGAGTGATTTCAGTTGTCCGGATGGCATGCTTTGCATGGAGGCTGGGGACGGCCCGCTTTGCGTGGCGGTTTGTACCCACGGATCTTGAGGGTGAAATACCGCCTTTCCGGTTGACTTAAGTGCGCTTCCGTCTATACTTACCCGGCTTTGCGGCCCGATCTGCCCCGTGTGGGTGCAGGTGGCAGGCCCCAGATGAATCGATCAGATGGATCGATCAGGTGGATTGAACAGTGAGAAAGATGCTTGTCAGGCTGAACGAAATCCCGGAATCAAGCTTGGAGTCCGAGCGCGAATTTTCCCGCGAAGACTTGCAAGAGATGTTTTCCGGGAACATGCCGACACGCTTTTCGGCTCGTGCTTCGGTCAAGATGCGGACCGTCATGTTTCGGGCGGGCCTGGACGTGGTGGTGGAGGCTGAAGGCAATCTGCCCCTGATCGCGGGATGTTCCTCCTGCCTGCAAGACTTTGACTTGGATTTGCCCGTATACTTTCGCATGACCTTACAGCCCGCTCCGGCCCAGGTAGGCGAACCGCCTGAAGAAATGGGACTGAGCGAGGAGGACGTGCGTCGCGTTTATTATTCCGGCAATAGCATCGACTTGGGCGATCTTTTGCGCGAGCAAATCCTTTTGAGCCTACCGATGTTTCCCCGTTGCGCCAAAGACTGCCAGGGCCTATGCCCGAGCTGTGGATGCAACTTAAACCTTGAAACATGTACATGTGAAACCCGTGTGGTGGACCCGCGCTTTGCGGCCTTGAAAGACCTCAAGGTGTGATGTCGCCCCGGGACTTGTTTAGGAGAGTAGAGCCATGGCCGTACCGAAGAAAAAGAAATCGAAAGCCAAAAGAGACTCCCGCCGCGCCAATTGGAAGCTAACCCCTTCCAATCCGGTCGATTGCCCGCAATGCACCGAGCCGATGTTGCCGCACAAGGTTTGTCCCAGTTGCGGATTTTACAAGGGTCGGGAAGTGGTGGAAGTCTCGAGCTGATCCTTGGGCGATCGTCTCGAATGACCCCATCCGCGAGCACTTTGCCTCTTGCTCTTTTGTTTCCAGGGCAGGGCTCCCAGCAGATCGGGATGGGCGTCGCTTTGAGCGAAGTGAGCGCATCTGCCGCGCAAACCTTTGCCGAAGCCGAGTCCGTCTTGGGCTGGTCTGTCTTGTCTCTGTGTGACGAAGGCCCCATGGAGCGTCTCACGGCGACCGAACACCTGCAACCCACCCTGTTGACCATGAGCGTTGCCGCCTATCGAGCTTTGCTCGATCGCATGGGACCGGACTGGCTGCCCGCGGCAACATTGGGCCACTCCCTGGGGGAGTTCTCCGCTTTGGTTGCGGCCGGGGCCTTGTCCTTCGAGCAGGCCTTGAAGCTTGTCGAGTTGCGCGGTAAGGCCATGGCGGAGGCGGTGCCCGTGGGGCATGGCGGCATGGCGGCCGTTATCGGCCTGGACGCCGAACAAGTTGAGCAGGTTTGCGCCACGGATGCACAGGGCGAGATTCTGTGCGTGGCCAACTTGAACGCGCCAGGCCAGGTGGTGGTCTCCGGCCAAATGTCGGCATTGAAACGCGCCCGGCCGAGCTTCAAAGAGGCGGGTGCCCGGGGTGTTATTCCCTTGAAGGTTTCTTCCCCTTTCCATTGCGGTTTGATGGGCCCCGCGGCGAAGCAATTGGCCCATGCCCTGGCCGTGGTCGATTTGCAGACTCCCCGATGCCCGGTTCTTTCCAACGTGACGGGACGACCCCACGGGGACCAGGCCGCTATGCGAAAAGCACTGGAAGCCCAGGTCGTGCAACCCGTGCTTTGGACGGATTGTGTGTCCTGGGTGCTGGACCAGGGCGTTCGGCACTTTGTGGAGTTGGGCCCAGGCAAGGTCCTGGCCGGTTTGCTGCGGCGCATCGAGCGCTCGGCCCGTTGTTTGGAGTTGGCGGATCCCCTGGGGCTGGAGCGCCTGGAAGCATTTTTGGTCGAGGAGGCAGCATGAGCACACAAGAGAAAGTAATGGCCATCGTGGCCAATGTGGTGGGCGTTGCGGTCGAGGATTTGCGTCTGGATGCCAGCTTGAAAGACGATCTTGGAGCCACCAGTCTGGACCGTTATACCGTGCTGATGGACATTGAGGACGCTTTCGGGCTGGATTTGGATGACCTGCCCGAGGATGAGCTGGAAGGCCGCATTCAGACCGTGGCCGACATTATTTCTTTGTTGAAAGACCGTGGCATTCAGGCCTGAAAAGGCCTCGGCGGGGAGGTTCCCATGAAGCAAGCAGCTGGGCGGAAATTGGGCATCGCATCCGATCATGGGGGCTTTGCGCTCAAGCAAGAGCTGATCCCTTGGCTAAAAGAGCGAGGCCTGGATGTGCTGGATCTTGGCTGCCATGGTTTGGATTCGGTGGATTACCCGGATTTTGCAAACAAGCTTACGCAGGGCATCTCGAAGGGAGAATTTGACCGGGGTATCTTGATCTGCGGCACAGGCTTGGGCATGTCGATGGCCGCCAACCGACACCTCGGCATCCGGGCGGCTTTGTGCACCTCCGGCTACACGGCTCGCATGGCCCGAGCCCACAATGACGCCAACGTGCTTTGCATGGGCGGACGCGTGGTGGGTGGCGGCTTGGCTCAGGGTATCGTTGAGGCCTTTTTGACCCAGGATTTCGAGGACGGTCGTCATGCCCGACGCATCGCGCGTCTGGATGAGGCGGGGACCGAATGATGCAGCGCCCGGACTGGAATACCTATTTTATGGATTTCGCCCGCCTGGCCGAACGCCGCTCCACTTGCTTGCGGCGAAGGGTAGGTGCCGTGATCGTCTTGGATAAGATGGTCTTGGCCACCGGTTACAACGGAGCGCCCAAGGGTGTTCGGCACTGCAGCGAAACCGGTTGCATCCGGCACGAGTTGAAGGTGCCCAGCGGGCAGCGTCACGAGTTGTGCCGGGGCTTGCACGCTGAGCAGAACGCAATCATCCAGGCGGCATACCACGGGGTGCAGATTCAAGGCTCCGAGATGTATTGCACCTTCCGACCCTGTATCATTTGCGTCAAGATGATCATCAACGCCGGCATCCGCAAAGTGTATTTTCTGGGCGACTACGATGACCCCCTGGCCCAGGATATGGCCGACGATGCGGGGCTTGAGCTTATCAAGTTGGCCCCGGCTGAAAATTCATCCATCCCCGAGGGGGCGCCCGGTGATGATTTGCGGAGAGATCGCGAATGAAGTGTCCTTTCTGCAATGAGCTGCAAAACCGGGTTATCGATAGCCGCTTGTCCAAGGACGGCCACGCGATCCGTCGTCGCAGAGAATGTCTGGATTGCAGCCGGCGATTCACCACCTACGAGCGGGTTGAAGCCAGCATCCCCATGGTGATCAAAAAAGATGGCCGACGGGAAGAGTTCGATCGCGAGAAGCTGTCTTCCGGGATTTCTCGGGCCTGTCAAAAACGACCGGTGAGCGTAAACGACATCGAGGACTTCGTCGAAAAGATCGAGCGCAAGATATTGGAAGGCGGCGAGCGGGAGATCAACAGCGAGGTGCTTGGCGAAGAGGTGATGGATTTTTTGAAAGGCCTTGACGAAGTGGCCTACGTGCGCTTTGCCAGCGTGTATCGTTCGTTTAAGGATCTCAAGGAATTCATGAGCGAGCTGAAGGATCTGGTGGGGGATTCGTCCGGCGGGCGAAAACGGGGAGGCAAGTGAGCGCTGAGTTGTATATGCGCCGGGCCTTGCGTTTGGCCCGTCGGGCCCAGGGCAGGACTTGGCCCAACCCCATGGTGGGTGCCGTGCTTGTGCGTGACGGCGTGGTGGTGGGCGAGGGCTATCACCGCAAGGCCGGCAGGGCGCATGCCGAAGTCTTGGCCCTGGACGCCGCCGGCGACAAGGCCGCCGGGGCCGACCTCTACGTCACCCTGGAACCCTGTCATTGTCATGGGCGTACGCCGCCCTGTACGGATCGCATCCAGGCGGCCGGGGTGGCGCGGGTTTTTGTCGGTGCCTGTGATCCCAACCCGCGGGAATGCGGTGCGGGCATCGAGGTGCTGCGGGCGGCCGACATCGAGGTTCATGCCGGATTGCTCGAGGCCGAATGCATGGATTTGAATCGGGTCTATAACCGCTTCATCGTCGACGCTCGACCTTTTGTCCGGGTCAAAGTCGCTTGCAGTTTGGATGGACGCATGGCACCGGCCAGCCGGGACGCACGTTGGATCAGCGGCAAGGAAGCACGGGTCTTCGCCCACCGCCTGCGCTCGGTATCCCAGGCTGTTTGTGTGGGCGTGGGGACCGTGTTGCAAGATGACCCGGCGCTCGACGTGCGCCATCTGCGCGGAAAAAATCCCGCCGTGGTGGTCTTGGACTCCCGCCTGCGTACGCCGCCCGATGCTCATTTGCTTAAACTGGATCGCAAGGCCCCCGTTTGGATTTACCATTGCCAGGATGCGCCCAGGGCGCGTGTCGCGGGGTTACGGGCCGCGGGTGCGGAGTTGGTGCACGTGGAAGCCCAGGACGGGCGGCCCGATTGGCTGGCGGTGCTTCGCGATTTATTCGGCCGGGGTGTATATCAGTTGCTGGTTGAGGGCGGCGCCGGCGTCATCGGGTCTTTGATTGAGGCGCGCCTGGTGGATTGGCTGGACTTGGTGCTGGCGCCTTGCTTGCTGGGATCGGACGGAGTGCCCGTCGGGACCTGGCATGGCCCTGAAAAGGTGGCCTTGGCGCCCCGTTTGAAAGCCATGCGGTCTCGCAGGCTGGGGCCTGACCTGTTGTTGCAAGGTGAGGTTGGTTGGCCGGAAGGAGGGGATGCGTAGATGTTCACCGGCATCATAGAAGAGTTGGGTCGCATTTTGAGTTTGAAGCAAAGCGGCTCCGGACAGCGACTCGAAATCGCCAACAGCTTGCCCCAGGAGGGCGTGGCCTTGGGGGATTCGGTGGCCGTGGATGGGGTTTGCCTGACGGTCACGACTTTGGCCGAGGGGGCCTTTTCGGCTGACGTCAGCGCGGAGACCTTGAAGGTGTCTAGCCTGGGACGCCTGCGTCTCGGTGATCAGGTGCACCTGGAGAGAGCCCTGGCTTTGGGTGGTCGCCTTGGGGGTCACCTGGTCAGCGGACACGTGGATGGCCAAGGCAAAATCGTCGAACGGCGACAGATCGAGCCGAGTTTGGAGCTTTGTATTGAGGCCCCCCCGGCTTTGCAGCCTTATCTGGTTCCCAAGGGCTCGGTGGCCGTGAATGGGGTGAGCTTGACGATCAACCAGCCTGAACGTAGCCGATTCCGGGTGATGTTGGTGCCGCAGACCCTGCAAGGTACTCGATTGGGTGAGCTCAGGGTGGGCGATCTGGTGAACCTGGAGGCCGATATTCTGGGGAAATACGTCCGGCATTTTGTTTTGGGTGCCGAGGGGGCAAAGGGTGTGGATGAGGCCTTTTTGAGAGAAAATGGCTTCTTATAAGACTTGCCCAGGATGCCCGCATGAGCTAGCTTATCCACGATGAAGAACTCTGGAGCACATAGTGACGCGATCAAGCGGGTCGAACTGGCCCTGACTGAGATTCGCGAAGGCCGTATGGTCATCATGGTCGATGACGCGGATCGAGAGAATGAAGGCGATCTGTGCTTGGCCGCCGAAAAGACCACACCTGAAGCTGTGAATTTTATGGCCACGCATGGCCGCGGTCTGATTTGCTTGTCCTTGACCGATGAGCGCATTCGCCAACTGCGACTGCCCATGATGGTGGACCAGGCGGCCAACGAAAGCTCTTTCGGTACCGCCTTCACCGTGTCCATCGAGGCCAGAGAGGGCGTCAGCACGGGCATTTCGGCCAAGGACAGGGCGACCACCATCATGGCTGCCGTGGCCGATGACGCCAGTTCCGAAGACCTGGTGCGCCCGGGGCACGTTTTCCCCTTGCGCGCTCGTCCAGGCGGGGTGCTGGTGCGCACCGGACAAACCGAAGGTTCGGTGGATTTGGCCCGTCTGGCTGGCCTTAAGCCGGCGGCGGTCATCTGCGAGATCATGAACGACGACGGCAGCATGGCCCGCATGCCCGATTTGGAAGTCTTCGCCCGGACTCATGGGCTTACGATTATTTCGATCGCCGACTTGATCGAGTACCGAGTGCACGAAGAGACTTTGGTGCGGCGCATGGTCGAGGCACGGGTGCCCACCCAGCATGGGGGGCCCTTCACGGCCGTCGCTTACGAGAACGACTCGGACGCCTTCACCCATGTAGCCCTGGTGATGGGTGAGATCAAGCCCACCGAGCCGGTGCTGGTGCGGGTGCATTCGGAATGTCTTACAGGGGACGTGTTCGGCTCGCTGCGCTGTGACTGCGGCAACCAGTTGACGGGTGCCTTGGCGATGATCGAAAAAGCAGGAAAAGGTGTCTTGCTGTATTTGCGCCAGGAGGGCCGTGGCATCGGCCTGATCAACAAGCTGAAAGCGTACAATCTGCAAGATGATGGTTATGACACGGTGGAGGCCAACCATCGCTTGGGTTTCAAGTCGGACCTCCGGGACTATGGGATCGGTGCCCAGATTCTGCGCGATCTCGGTGTGGGAAAAATGCGCTTGATGACCAACAATCCAAAGAAGATCATCGGTCTTGAGGGCTATGGCCTGCAGGTTGTGGAGCGGGTGCCGATAGAGATTAAGCCCAACGAGGCCAACATTGAATACTTAAGAACCAAGCGGAGCAAAATGGGCCACATGCTTGAGCAGGTGGACCCGGATAATAAAAAGAGCAGTACGCACTGACGGGAGACGTCATGCCCAAGATCATCGAAGGCCAATTCGACGCCAGCGGGCTCAAGGTAGCTGTTGTGGTGAGCCGGTTCAATAGCTTCATCAGTGAGCGGCTTCTGGACGGCGCGCTGGATGCCTTGCTGCGACACGGTGCCGAAGAAAAGCAGATTCAGGTCTATCGGGTGCCGGGCACTTTTGAGATACCGGCCCTCGTATCGAGGCTTGCCGCCTCCAAGGATTTCGACGCAGTCATTTGTCTTGGCGTGTTGATCCGGGGCGGCACGGCCCACTTTGATCTGATCGCCGCCGAGGTTTTCAAAGGCGTGGCTTCGGTCAGCATGACCCATGAAGTCGCCATCGGCATGGGCGTCATCACCGCCGAAAGCCTGGAGCAGGCCATTGAGCGTGGTGGATCCAAGATGGGGAACAAGGGCTTCGAAGCAGCCCAGGCCGCCATCGAAATGGCTTCGCTGTATCGAAGCATGTAATTATCGAACTTGGGGTGTTGGAGCATTTCGTTTATGGGCATCCGTCGTCGTTCCAGAGAATCCGCGCTGAAAATCCTCTATTCTCGCGAGGTGGGTCAGCTTCCCATTCAGGAGGCTCTTGAGTCCTATTGGGAATTTTACGAGGAGCCCGATTCGGGCCAGGAGTTCACCGAACGCATCGTGTTGGGCACCGCCGAGCGCCTGGAAGAATTGGACAAGGCCATCCAGGAAGTGTCCACCCATTGGCGCATTGGTCGAATGGCCGTGGTGGACCGCAACATCCTGCGCATGGCTGCTTACGAATTGTTCCACATCGCCGAAGTCCCCAAGCGCGTCACCCTGAATGAGGCCATCGAGATCGCCAAACGCTACGGCGCCGAAGACTCCTGGGCCTTCATCAACGGCATTTTGGATAAATTGGCGGAGGGCAAGGACTGATGGCTAAGGCGCGGCTTGATCTGGGCGCCGAAATCTTCAGCCTTGAGGCCTTGGACAACCTGCAAGCCGATGTCTTGCTTCTGGGCGTGTTCGACGATGACCGGCCCTTGAAGGGTGCGGCGGGGTACTGCGATTGGCGCCTCAACGGACGATTGAGTCGCATGCTGCAGAGCGGCAGCTTTAAGAGTCAAGCGGATGAGGTCTTGTTGACCGACACGGCGGGGCGCATTCCGGTACCCCGCGTGCTTCTTTTCGGTTTGGGGCCGCGCCAGGCGCTGGATTTGGCCGCCTTCCGTTCGGTGGTGCGCATGATGTTGGTGACGGCCAAGAAGATGGGTTCAAGTCACTTGGCCATGGAAATGCCCGGGGTGAACCCCGGTCCCTTGGACCCTCGGCAGGGTTTGGACGCTCTGCTCAAGGTGGCGCACAATGCCTATCCGGCTTGCCGGATTACCCTCATGGTGGCCGACCGCCGGAACCATGAGCTGGCCGAAGAAGAAGCCAAGCGGGACAAGAACGTCCGCTGGATGCTGCCTGTTTCAAGCCAAGATCAAGAAAACGATTGAGCTCAATAGCGGCGTCGTATTGCCGCTAGCCCCAAGAGAGCCAAGAGCAGGCCGGCACCGGGGAGGCCGCCTGTGGTGCTGCAGCCGAGGTGGGCTTCGTCTTCGTTTTCGTTCGTGCCCTCATCGGCTTCCAGTTGATTCTGCATGCGGCCGTGGTCGGCATCTGGGCTCAGCAGCCGATCCAGCGCTTCTTGGCTGGGGCTGTAGTCGGGCTCATAGTTGAGGCCGTCATCGCGTGGCTGGATGTCCAAGTCGATGCGGGCGGGGCTTGGATCCAGAGACCGGTAATCACCGATGCTGCGGGCTCGGACTTCGATGACATGTCGTCCCGTGAGCGAGAGCAGGGGATCGCGCACGATGAGCTCGGGGCCTCGTTTGAACAGGCGCCAGTTGCCCCCGTCGATGCGGAAGCTGAATTCGGCCTCGGGGCCTTCGTCGGCGGCGACGCGCAAGACGAGCTCAGGCCGGGTCGGGCCACCGGGTGCGAAGATGGACATTTGGCCCAGGCTGGGCACGCGTAATTCTTGCAGGCTGACCTGGGTGTCCCGGCCGCGGACGGGGCATTGGCCTTCCATGCAAAGGTTGGCGAACATGCCCAGGTACTCGTGGTACTGAGGCTCGGCGGCCCGCGGCATGTGTCCGGCCATCTCGATGATGTTCAGCTCGAAGCCTTCGATGGGCGGGATTGCGATGGGTTGCAAGGCGTCCGTCAGCATGGGCATGGCGATGCCGATGAGGGTGGGCACCAGGCTTTCCAAGGCGGCCGGGTCCTCGGCCAGAAGCTCATAGTTGCTGGCCACCACGTTGTCGATCAAGATGCTGTCTTCGCCGAAGAGCGGCGTGACCGTGTTGTCCGGGTTGAACTGCAAGCTGAGGCTCAGCGTTACGTCCTGGGTCAAGGTCAGCGCACGAACGTAGCGTTCGTCGACCATGATGTAGAAGTCCATGGCCAAGCCCGGCATGAAAATCCAGATCAGGGGCTCATCGAGTTCGCCCTCGGCGGTGAAGGTACCGGCACCCACCTCGGCGTAAGGAACGTGCAGGGGCTTGATCACCAGCTTGACCGGTGTGTTCAATCCGCCGGTGAGGTGGTTGATGGAGCCCAAGAGCGCCGACAAGGTGCCCGAGTTGAGCAGGTCGGTCAAATCAGAGCCGATTTCCAAGCAGACCAGGCCGCTCAGGTAAGCCTTGTACAAGGACCAATCCAAAAAGGCGTCGGCGATGCCGATGGCCGCCATGTAGCTCTGGCCGGAGTCGGGCATCACGTCGCCGACCGGATAAATCAAGGGCGGCGGCGGGTCATTGCTGGGGACTTCGAGGGGGCTGGGCGTGGGCACGCAAGAATCTTGCTCGCTGTCGGCCCCACCGATCATGCGCATTTCAACGCCGCCGGAGACCACCAGGGGACGCGCATCCACGCTTTCTTCCTGGCCCGCGGCCACAAAGAGATCGAGTTGGGCGTCCATGCCGGGCATGACATCCGTGGTCAATTCGCCGACGTCCAGCGTACCCACCATGCCCAAAGGCTTGATGCGGCAACCGCCGGCGTCCACGCAGAAGCCCCCTGCCGGGCTCGAGCCCGAAGGGCAGCCGCCACTGTAGAAGTCATCCGGCAGGCAGATGGACGCGTAAAGCATTTCATCCAAGGTGCTGTCGAGTTGATCCTGGATCTGGTCATTGAGGGTGTCGGTCAATAGATCCTGCAGCCAGTCCAAAAGCCAATCCACCGGCAAGACCCAAATATTGCAGTCGTCGAAGCTGTAGTCCGCGGTGGTGATCTCGAAGTCGACACTCTCCACGTCGAAGGTCATCAGATTGTCGCGGCCATCGATGGGCAGGCTGATGGTTACGTCAATGTCTTTGTTGATGGCGTGCAGGGGCACCGTGCATTCAAATGCCAAGCTGCCTTCGATGTCGATGGATCCGGTGATGTTGACCACGGCATGCAGGTCCAGGTAGTTGGGCGCACGAGGGGTGATGTCGGTGGAGAGGATCTCGGCGGTGATGGTACAGCCGTTGGTGCAGATGGTGTAGTTGTAAGTGAGGAACAAAATCTCCACGCCGTCGCTCACTCGCGGGATGTCGAAGCTGAGGCCATCGGGACCCAGGAAGGTCTCCATGATGGGCACCAGGTTGTCTTCGATGAAGGTCAGGGCATGGGGCGTGAGTCGGGTTTGGACCGAGTCGTAAAGCTTGTGTTCTTCGGCCATGGGTTCTTCCAGAGGCGTGACGCAGTCACAGCCGGTGTCTCCGCAAGCAAAGCCGCCGATGACAACGGCCAAAGTAATCGCAAGACGAAACCAAGGTTTACGGGCCTTGAACTTCATGGAAGCCTCCACTGAGAAATCAATTTAACTGTTACAGCCTAACACGGATCTGTCTGAATGGGATCTTGAATAGTTGATTTAATGGTAAGTCAGGATCATCATTCAAGATGATAAGGAGAAGACCAAATGGAAACCGAATATTTATTCGCCATAGGGGCTGTCGTCATCTTCATTGTCGTGATGATCCTATTTTTCAACAAAGACGCCCGCGTCAAACGCGCATTGCGCAAGGCACCCAAGTTGAGCATCGGGGATTTCACAGACGGCGCTGAAGCCCGTCTGGTCGGTGAGGTTCGGCTGCTGGAAGAACTCTCTTCCCCGCTATCGAAGCGGCCATGTGCCCACTATCACCTCAAGGTAGAGCAGAATAAACGCTCGGGCAATAGTAACCGTTGGGTCAAAATCATTGAGGACACCAGGACGGTTGACTTCATCATCGACGACGGGACCGGCCGGGCGATAGTCGAAACCGGGCAAAGCAAGGTAGCGGTGGTCAAAGATTCGCACGCCCGCTCGGGTACTTTCAACGACGCCTCGTTCGATCTCGAAGAGCTTCTGACGCATTACGGAAAAACGAGCACAGGCTTTTTGGGTTTCAATAAGTCCATCCGTTACCACGAAGGCGTCATCGAAGCCGGCGAGAGGGTGGCCGTTTTCGGAAGAGGCCGATGGACCAAAGATTCCAGCGGCAAACGACAGCTGGTGATCAACAAGCCGGCCGAAAGCATGGTATTGATAAGCGACGATCCCTCGACGGTTGGTTGAGCAGTTACATGTTCTCAGTCTTTGCGGCGGGCCTTTAGCTTTTCCAGTAACGCGGCGCGAATTTCGGGGACGGGGGTCGCCGAGACCCTTGATATTTCTGACCCTGCCTCCGTCCCCTCGATTTAGACTATTGGGTGGGCTCGCTGCAGTTGGTGAATTCGATCCCCCGGCCTTCTGGCTTTCCATCAACTCGAATGCCTGAACAGCAAACCTTGAGTTTCTGGAAGCGTTCTTCCATCGGCCCTTGGGCATTCCATTGTTCCGAGGTCATGCCCAGGGGGCTGAAGCAGGCCGTGTAGTCGCCGGGGGTGAGTGCGGAAAAGGTACATGGCGCTTTCGCTTCGCAGATCCTCATGCGGACAGGGGCCATGGTTGTTTTGTTGTGCTTGAAAAGCTCTGCGCCTGTCTTGATCGCCGCCCTCTCACCGAAGAGGTGGATCAAGCCCTCCTCATGGTCCTGGAGCGCCTTTTCCAAATTGACTTGGAGCTCCAGGTCCCCTTCGCGCAGGGCGATGTCCACCCGGCTCTCGTCACCCACCTTGACTTCGGCGACGCTTCGCTGGCCCACCATGTGCTTGTGGATGAACTTGTAAGCCAACAGGGAGTAGCGGCCGACGGGGACGCTCTCGAAGGCATAATTGCCTTCGACATCGGTATCGACTAGGCCGATTTTCTCTCCATCCCTTTCCAGGCGAACGCTCCACTCCAAGGCTGGCGTGTCGTTGACCAGGACCCGGCCGGACAGCTTCCCCGTTCTGATTTCAGGCTGGGGGGCAGGCTCTTTCTGGCAGGCCGCCGAAGCGAGGGCCAACCAAAGGACTAAAAACGTCAAAATCCGGGCTTTCACTGCGTCTCCTCCTCGTAGCCGATGACCTGGATTTTCGGAGTCCGTCGCGGGATCTGCTTGACCTGCTCCAAGGTGGCGGGGGTGGTCAGGATAATGGGCATCTCCATGCGGATGCGCTTGACGCCAGACAGCGCTGGCAGGCGCATGGCGTACATGGACTCCCGCAGGCATTCGGCCAGGCTCTCGGACGCCGTCACCGGACCGTCGCCGACGGTCTCCGAAGTTTCGATGAGGCCGCCCAGTTCCTCGTCGCTCACGATGGTAAAGACCATGGTGATGACGCCGCCGATCTCTTCCACATCGTCGACATGGCGCTGATAGCATTTTCTGAGCAGAGGCCGGATCTCTTTCAATGGCTCGCGCACGTAATCCAGGACTTCCTGATCGGATGAGTCCGGCTT
>JAUVAM010000253.1 GCA_030591745.1 Deltaproteobacteria bacterium | reverse complement strand
CGAAAAGCCCATCGTCTTGCAGAAGTCCAATCGCACGGAAGAAGCCGCTCGCATCGCCCAGTCCCATACGGCGGCTTTGTCCAGCGCTGACGAGGTGGTGGATGCGGCTTGTCGTCAGTCGGCCATGTTGCGGGTGGAGGGCGAGGACGAGCTTTTGCTGGCTGCAAAAATCTTGAGTTTGCCACCCATGCGGGGTCGGCGTGTGGCCGTGCTGTCGCGCTCCGGAGGACATGCGGTCATCAGCGCCGACGCTTGTGCCGGGGCCGGTTTTGAGATCGTTCGTTTTTCCGATGGCCTGCTGGATACGCTGAACTCCCTCATCCCGGGTCGGGTGGTTCGCGCCAACAACCCGATGGACCTGGGCGAGATCTTTGACTACACCCTCTTTGCCCGGGTGCTTGAGGCCGTATTGGCCAGCGATGAGGTGGACGGCGTCATCTTCAATCACCTCTACCAGGCCAGCTACGAGGCGGCCACCTCTCGGACTTTTCTGGATGCTGTGTCTGAATTGGTCCGGCGCTTCGACAAACCGGTATCCATGACCCTGATCTCCGATGGACCGGAGATCTTAGAGATCTCTCGTGGTCATCCCTACCCGACTTTCACCACCCCGCTGCAAGCCACCAGGGCGCTTTCTTTGGCAGCCGAATATCATGCCCGACGAGAGGCGGTCGCTACCCGTGGTGAGGACATGGCCTTTGCGGTGGAGCACAGGGTTTGGGAAGACGCCCTGGTAGATCAATCGGCAGGTCAAGGTGAGCCGCTTTTGGACGCGGCGTTTGTTGCCTTGTCGGCGGTTGGTCTTAAGGCCTTGCCCTGGCAGCGTTTCGACGATCCAGGCCGAGTGCCCGAACCGGACTTTCCCGGTCCCTATGCCCTGAAGCTTTTGAGTAAGCAGGCCAGTCACAAGAGCGAGCAGGGAGGGGTGGCCTTGGATTTGGCGGATCGAGCGGCGCTTGTCGAGGCCGCTCAGCATATGGCGGCGCGAGCGAGCGGCATCGATGTCGAGGGCTATTTGCTTCAGACCATGGCGCCTGCCGGAGAAGAATTCATCGTGGGGGGACGACGAGATCCCTCTTTCGGGCCTGTGGTCATGGTTGGATGGGGTGGGATTTACGTGGAGCTTTTGGCCGACCGGGCTCTTCGCTTGGCACCCATCAGTCGCCTCGATGCCGAAGGCATGCTCGCTGAGTTGAAGGCCTTTCCGTTAATCCAGGGCATTCGGGGCCGACCCGCCCTGGACGCCGCCGCCCTCATCGATTGCATCGGGCGGGTGGCGAGCTTGTTTGTGGAATTTGACGAGCTGCAGGAGCTGGATCTGAACCCGGTCATTTTGCATCCGGCGGGACAGGGTTTGTCGATCGTGGATGCGCGAATCGCGAGGGTGAACGGCGCATGTGGGCGAGGCCCGGGATGAACCCTGCCGCAATTAAGAGCCCCGCAAGGTTCTCGAGCCGATAGGCGATGAGGTTCTTCCGGGGTGTACGCCTGGATGTGTTTACTCCGCGGTCTCCGTGTAGTTGCCCACGGCTTTGGATTCCAGCGGTACCGCCGGATCCAGATTTTCGTCCAGAAGATTCACCAGGGCCGGCGGATCGGTTATTCCTGTCTCTCTCCAATGGATGCCGTATGCGCCGGCAATTGGCGGGTCCAGGACCACCAGGAAGCCTTCGTCCAGATTGTGTAACTCAGCCCGGTAAGCCAGGCGCAGAGGGTCGGTCACTTGGATTTGATTCGTGTCCAGGCTGACCTGGGCATCCACGATGGCCGCTTCGCCTGATCCGAAGATCGGCGGCACCATGCGCTTATTAAGGTCCACCACCAAAGCGCCGTCTTCGCTTTCCAGATGGATGGTGAAGGGTTCTGCCTCGATCATGTTGTAGGTGCATGAGCGGAAGAACTGTTTTTCCGTCAGGTAGTCCACGCCCTGGTCCAAAAATCCTCGGATACGAACCTGGCGTTTGCTGGCTTGAAGTGATCGGGCTGCCTCGCCCACTTGGTTCAGGTCAAAGACCAGCTCAAAGGGATCATCTTCGGCATTCTTTCGGCAGAATTCGAAATCGGCTTCGATGCGCCAGGGGCGGGCCGGATCGCCGAAGGTGTAGGCTTGGGTGAAAATGAAACGATGGCACCAGCCCCAGAGTTCTTCTTCGAATTGATGGGCAAATTCTCCTGGGCCGGTGGGGCTGGCTACAAGTCCTTGCGGGCCCAAGTGGACCGACTCGATCAGATCGGCTTCAAAGAAATCCTGATCGCTGGACAGTTCGACAAGACCAGGGGCGAACTGCAATCTCGCGCCCAAGGCCAGTTCTTGGGCTGCCGTGCGGCCCTCGGAGAAATGAGCACAGGCCTGGGCACCTGCTTCAAAACGCAAGAAAAAGGTTTGTTCAGGTTCTTCGTCGCCGCCTGCGTCAGTGCCCGCGTCTTCGACCAGACCGTCCGTGCCGGCGTCTTGGCTCTCGCTGTTTCCGGCACAACCCCAGAGGAACAGGGGCAAGGATAGGCAGATAATGATTTGTCGCATCGAGGACCTCATGGTTCCGGGGGATCGTATTCGCTCCAGGTGAATTGGCGCCGAACGCAGCGCAGACCTACCTGGGCTGAGCTTGAGGCAGGGGCCAGGGCGGCGCGAAGCCGGGAGGCCAGGGATGCGCCGTCGTCGGCGTAGCTGCCGCCCCGCAGGACTCTCGAGCCGGTGTCGTTTTCCGGGCCTCGGGGGTTGAAACAGTCGGTCGTACAGCTCGCATAGAAATCGGCGTCATACCAGTCCCCGATCCATTCGGCCACGTTGCCGGCCAGATCGCAGAAGCCATCGACGCCGGTGGGTGCGGCCGAGCAGATGGGCTGAGATTCTTGTGCGCAGTCGGCGAAGATGGCTCGATCACAGTCCGGGGCTTGATCTCCCCACGGGAAAACCTGCACGCCTTCGGCCGTGGCCACGAACTCCCATTGCGCTTCCGAGGGCAGTTCCATGTACTCTCGCCAGAAGCAGAAAGCCTCGGCGCCATGCCAGGTCATGTGTACGGCCGGGAGATTCTCGGCCCCTTCATCCGCCGTCCAGCGGCCGGCCTGTTCATGGACTCGAATGCCTGCCGCTTCGGTGTCGATGCAAGGTGTGCCATCGCAGTCGTTGCCGTGGTCATCTAAGAACATGGCGAAGTCGGCCCAACTGGCCTCGTGCAGATCCATGCGAAAAGGCTGCAAGGTCACAAGATGAGCCGGCTGGGCGTCGGCTGGGCCGTCGTCTTCGCCCATGGTGAACTGTACCTCGTTGTCTTTGCCGGGTGGTTGGCGCAGGTTCAAAGTCAGGGGCCGAGGCCTGCCCTGTTCGCTGAGATGTACGCAGGTGGCCGGCAACATGCCGGCGATGCGTTCGCCCGTGTCCTGTTGGTGTATGTCGAAGACGTCGAAGTTGGGCGTGCAGGGCCGATAACCCACGCAGACATCGCTCCATCGATAGACGTAGCGCAAATCCTCATGCACCAACTGCATCACGTCCCATCCATGATGGCCGTAGGCGTAGTCGATGCCGGCTGCGTCCAAGGCCTGCACGACGCCATCGACACAGATCCATCCACGGCGGGCTTCGTAGACGATGTAACCGAAGTCGGTTTCGTCCACCGCTTCGTTTTCCATGTAGACCTGGGCCAGGTGGCCATCGTGGTCCAAGCTGCACAAGAGGTGTTTGTCCCGAACGGTCCAGCCGCTGGGTAGTTCTCTGGAGGGGGGAGCTGAGAAGGGAAAGGCGCAGCCGGTGGGGGAGGGATTGTCTCCGCCCGCATCCGTGCCCGCATCCGTGCCCGCATCCGTGCCTGCGTCCGTGCCCGCGTCCGTGCCCGCGTCCGTGCCCGCGTCCGTGCCTGCGTCCGTGCCTGCGTCCGTGCCTGCGTCCGTGCCTGCGTCCGTGCCCGCGTCCAGGTCCTGGTCGCCGCTTGAGCCACACGAGGTCAGAGCCAAGGTAATGCACAACAAGAAAATCCACCGAAGCATGTGCCACCTCCCATCAACTCGTCGAGCTTAGCAGAAAATTTTGTTTTGGGGATCAATCGGCCAGCTTAGGGCTTAGCTCCAGGGTGTTTGAGCCCGGATCGATGCGCAGGGCGAAGCGGCTCAAAAAGCTTAGACCCAAGCGGCCGTCTTCGCCTTCGGGCAATTCCTTGACGATGACCACGTCCACCTGTTCGGCTCGGGCTTCCTCGACCTGCAGAGTTTCCAGGCGCAAGATTTTGCCATCGTGCACTTCACGGCCATCCCAAATCAAGAAGGCCTGACCCTGTGCCAGTCCGATTCGCTTGGCCAGGGCTTCACTCAAAAGGGTGTAGGGCGAGCCCAGTTGCACCCGAAAACGACCAACTTGCTCACCGGGTAGCTTAACTTCAATGGCTGTCTCGTCCGCGCCCAGGGGCAAAGCGGCGAAGCCTGTGCCCGCCATGCCCCGACATGCCGGCATGCGATAGAGGTTTTCTAAGCGATGCAGCAGGTTGGCATCCTGTGCGGCCGAGGGGTGATGGTAGACGAGTTGCTCGATGGGCATGATACCGTCGCAAGGCTTGCCGATCTCTTTGGCGACGCGGGCCATCTCATAGGGAATGGAGTGCAGCCTGGGCTGTAAGCCAAGCGCCTGGCGATAGTCGGCCAGCGCATTTTTCCAGTCTCGTTTGCGGGCGTGGGCCTCGGCCCGCCACCAACGGAAATCCTTGTCAAAGGGATGGGCCGAGATGAGTGCGCTCACCTCGGTGATGGCGTCGTCGTATTCACCCATGCGCTTGTTGGCTTCATAGGTGATCCACAAGAGCCGATTGAACTCGCCGCATTCGGCCAAGAAGCGTTTGGAGTCGTCCACCGCCCGCTGATGGTCGCCTGCTTCCAGCAGAAGCTCCGCCAGTTTCAGCATCTTGACCCGATCGCAGGGATCTTTTTCTAGGCGTTTGGCCAGTTGATGCACCTTGGCCGCTTGGGTCCCATAGTCAAAGGGGGGCTCGTAATGGCTCAGGAAAAAGATGCCGCCACCCAGCAGGAGACCGCTGATGAGGAAGAAACCCGCGATTTTGATAAACAGGCTTCGTTGTTGTCTGCTTCGGTTGCATTTTGGGCATAAGAAACCCGAGGCGCTGGGCATGGCGCAGACATCACACATGGGTTTGAGGCAGCGGGGACAGGTGTCTGTGGCTGGGCTTTCCGGATGGCGGTAACAGGCCACCTTGGGCGGGGTGCTGCTTGCCTTGGTTTCACGGGGCACAGCGATGGGTTTTTGTTCTTGGGGCTGTTCGGGCTTGATGGGGTTCCGGGTCGAGATCGCCTGTTTGAGCTCCTGGGCCAGCAGGGCCCGGTTGAGCCCCAGCACCTCGGCCAGTTCGACCAGGACTTGATCTTCCAAGTTCTGCCGGAAACGCTGTTCGCCGGGCGAGGCCGGATCGGACCGGGTGGCCAGTCTGCGTAATAGCATGGCCATTTTCTCTAAATCGCCCGAAGACACCACCTGCATGCGTTCTTTGAAGCCCTCTTCGAAGGGCATCTGGTCGGGCTCGACGTCCAAATTTCGCAGATGGGCCCGGGCCGCATCAGCCTGGTCCTTTTCGACCGGCAAGCGGGCGTCTTGTTGTAGCTCTTCCGGGGAAAGCTCCAATTGGTGGCCGGCTGGGAAAACCAGGGTCACCTTGGCGGCTTCCCGCTCGATGGACACCACTCGGCCGGGTCCGTGGGGCGGAATGATGAACAAATCTCCCGGTTTGATTTTGTCGATGTCGATTTGGCTCATGGTAGTACCCCTGCTTTTCCGGTCCATTGGACGGCAGGACTTGAAATTTTCATATCATGGCGAAGCAGGAGAGACCAGAAGATGGTTTTTCCGCTTTCATGAAGGGGGCATCGTGATTAGAATGTCTTGGTTCAAGGGGCGGTTTGGAGTCGGCATGACGGGTAAGATTAAAAAAACCAAACGTTTTTCAGCTACACGGATATCCAAACGTATGGCCCGCCCGGTGGAAAAGGCCATTTTGAGCACCCTGGCCGAATCGCAACCGGGTATGCGCTTCGATGATTTGGTCGACAAGGTGGCGAAGACCCTGAATCCCATCAGGTTTCCTTTGCGGAAGACGGTGAGCCTCTATACGCGCGTTGTGCAACTGGAACTGGAACGGCGGGGCTTGATCGAGCGAGTCCCCGGCGAGTCACCCATTCGACTGCGTCTTCCCAGAGCGCGGGACCGAAAACTTCAATCGAAATCGTAGCGCAGGACTTGTACCTTGCTTTCGGCGTAAGCCGTGTCTTCGATGGGCTGCACACGGGGCGGAGCCCAATAGGTGTGAATCATCT
>JAUVAM010000364.1 GCA_030591745.1 Deltaproteobacteria bacterium | reverse complement strand
GCTCTGGTGCTGGGCAACCCCGACCGGGAGGATGGTAGCCTGGCCTTGCCCTTCGCCGAGCATGAGGCACGGTCGATAGGTTATGAGCAGATGGGTGGGACTGTTGTTTTGGGCGCAAGTGCCAGCGAAGCCCTGTTGCGGGAAGAGGCCGGTGCCGCAGGCTATCTTCATTTGGCTTGCCACGGCGTTTTTCAACCTTCAAGCCCGCTGTTCAGTTCCCTGATGTTGGCTCCTGGCCATGGCCAAGATGGAGATTTGACGGCCATCGAGGTTTTCAGTTTGCCCTTGTCTGCCCGCCTGGTCACCCTGTCCGCTTGTCAGACTGGATTGGGATCTTTGCAGCGAGGCGATGAGTTGCTTGGGTTGAATCGGGCATTTTTGGCTGCCGGCGCCGGTGGTGTCCTCTCAAGCCTGTGGCGCGTCAGTGATGTGGCCACGGCTGTTTTGATGAAGCGCTTCTATCGCTACCTGAAGAGCCATTCTCCATCGACGGCTTTGTCCTTGGCGCAACGATTGGTCAAGCGCTACCACCCGCATCCTGCCTATTGGTCTGGGTTTGTGCTGGTTGGTGCCTGGTGAGACGTCTTTAAGCTGATTGATTCAGATAGCGGCGGATGGCTTGGGCCTGCTCGTCGATCTGTTCGGCATCCAGAAGTTTCAGCAACCTGCCGCGTCGACCGGTTGATTTCTCGCCGGACAAAAGGCCGCGTTCTTCGAAGAGCTTGACGAAGTTTTTGATGACCGCCCGGGAAATGGACTCTTGCCAAAGGACTTCACCCTGCACATAGAGGTGATCGCCGAGTTGCAAGGCCCTGGAGAGGAGGTCCTTCTCATGCATCGGGCCCTCGCTCAGAAGTTTAAGCGCTTGCAAGGTCAACCAGCCGGCTTCCAAGAAATGCTGTAGAATCACACAGAGGAAATTGCGGAGTTCTTGGCCCTCGGCGGGTCTCAGTACGAAGTCGCCATCCCTTTGCAGGATGCCTTCATCTTCCAATTCACTCAGACTGGACTCGACGACCTCGGTGAAGTGTTTCTCGCTGCGGAAAAGAAATTCATGTTTGAACAGTCGGGATAGCTCCCGGATTCTGTCGCTGAGGGCTTGTATCGGCACGGCGTCCACGGTGAAAGACTCGACGGCGGTAAGCAGGATGGCGGCGGGAACAAAGTGATGTATGAGGTTGTTGCGATAGTAATCCAGTGCGAGGCGCTTGCGCTCGACGGGGGTGAATACAAGCTCCAAACCTGTGTCTTGCATCGTCACGAGCCCATCGTGGGAGAAACGCGCGGTTGCTTCGGCCATGCCCCGATCCACGTCATCGAGTACCTGGCTCAGGCGGGCATCGCGGCGACGAAGCCATTTGAGCACCCAGGCTGCCCGTTCCCGCAGGATTGGCTCGCTCATGCCTCTGCGTCGGTGGTTCAGGAGGCAGAAGGCCACCAGCGTGGATGGCGTGACCGTGCTGACCCGATTGATGTCAAACAAGATTCGATGCGCAATGGATTGCACCAGGCCGCGTCGTTGGTTGGGGTCGAGCGAACTGAGATCACCGAAACGATCCTGGATGGCCTCTCTCAGGGAGATCGGCTCTGCCACCTGGACGTAGATCTTGCCGTATTTGGAGCGGAGGGCATCACCGGAGCGAATGAGTCCGGCCACGTCTTCTTTCTTTTTTTCTGCGCCGGATAACTCTTTAAGATAGGAGCCGCTCTCGACGATTTTCTCGTAGGTCACGGAGATAGGCAGGAAGAGGAGATCGTCGTTTTCTCCTTCTCCGAAAGCCTCCACCAGCCAGCTTAGGATGCCGTATTTCGGAGGAAGCAGCTTGCCGGTTCTGGAGCGACCCCCTTCGATGAAGAACTCGATGGGAAAGCGCTTGTTCATCACGTAGCGAAGATAGGTTCTGAAGACGATGGGATAGAGTGCGTTGCCCTTGAATGATCGTCGCATGAAAAATGCGCCCGAGTGACGGAAAATGGGTCCCATGGGCCAGAAGCTCAAGTTGACGCCGGCGGCGATATGCGGCACGGGTACCTTGTACCGAAGGCAAAGCTGGCTGATGATCAAGTAGTCCACATGGCTTTTGTGACTCGGACAGAACACCACGGGGGCCTTGCGAACAGCCTTGCGAATGGTCTCGAAGCCCTCCTCGCCGACGACGACGCCCTCGTACATGCGCTTCCAAAAAAGGTCCAGTATCCGGTTCAAGGTCAGGGTCCAGCGCATGCGTGGCTCGGCGGCGATCTCATCCAGCATGTCGAGGGCTTCTTTTTGCAAGCGCTCTGTTTTTTGCTCGTCTCCCTTGGCCTCTTCACGAATGAAGGACTGGATGCGGGCGTCGGCGAAGATCTCGTTGAGAAATTCGCCGAAGGGTTGGATCTTGGGGCCGGTGACGTCAAAGACCTCGCGGAAGAGATGCTCGTGGAGTTCTTCCTCCAGTTGCAGGCATTGCTTCTCCGGCGAACAGCTCTTGTCTTGTTCCTTGATGAACTCGCTGAGGTCGATGGGGTCGGCGACCTTGACCACGGCTTTGCGGTAATTTCGCATGAGCCTGACCACGTTGCGCAGAAAGCCGGGGGCTTCGGGCTGGCCAAAGACCGTGTCCGCGAGACTCTTGGATTCTTTCTCCGGGTGCAGGTCCCAAACGACGAGGTGCGGCACCAGATAAATGGGTCGCTCGCGGTCACGCTGCAAGTCGATCAAGCATTGCAGCAAACCGCCTTCGCCCCCACCGTGGGGATTGGTCAAGGTGCTGGCTTGCTGCAAAAAAAGCAGGGCCGATTCATCCCGCTCGATGCAGCGAATCAACTGCCGTCGAGCCAGGTCCGCGCCCTCGGTGTCCAGGTCGCTGATGTCTTCCTGGCCGACCAGGCGCATGCGCTGAAGCAGCTCGTCGACCGGCTGAAGCAGTACGGGGCTGATGCCATTGACGAACTTGGCCAAAGGCAGCTTGTGCCGCAGGCAGACATAGTTCATGTACAGAAAGTGAAGCTGGCTGGCGGCCCGGGAAAGGTAGACCACGGTCCCTTTTTTCTCGAGCTCCTTGATTTTTTCGACGGCCTCTTCGGGGAACTGAATCGGCCGAAAGTAATGCGCAAACAAGGATCGAAAAAAAGGCCCATACCGGTCATGCATCCCCACCGGCGGCAGCTCCGCCTGGGCTTGTCCTTCAAAATCGTTCTGCGTATTTTCTGTCATCCTGAGACAGGGTTTGTCCCAAAACACCTAAAAAGTCAAGTCCTTCCAGGTGTTCAGGTCGAGAGGATTTGAGGGAGGATGCCGCCGGGCCCTACTCGTTCAGCCAGAGCTGGCTGGCGTCGACGCTGCCGCTATTGGTACACAAGGCGTCCAGATCGCCATCTCCGTCCAGGTCGACGAGGTCCACGTCGTAGGTATAGGTATCGCCCAAGGCCTGGCCGGAATCGCTGAGCAAGCCGGTGCCATCGTTGATGAAGACGGCGGCGCTTGCTCCCGTACCGAGCCTGCCCAGAAAGACGTCCAGATCGCCGTCACCGTCCAAGTCGCCCATTTTCATGGCGCTCCCGGAACCGCCATCGAGCACCTGAGCACTTTTGACCAGGAGGCCCGTGCCGTTGTTGAACCAAAGCTCGTCGGGCTGTCCATATTTGGCCAAATAGGCATCCAGATCGCCATCGCCATCCATATCCCCCAGGTCCACGTCGTAGCAGCTCATACCGACGGACTGACCGAGAATCATGCCGCCCGTGCCATCGTTGAAGAAGCTTCGGCCCGCAGCTGCTTGGGAAACACACAGGGCGTCCAGATCGCCGTCCCCGTCCAGATCGCCCAGAACCACATCGCCGGCTCCCAGGCTGTTGATCGGGACACCCCGGTCGCTAAAGAAGCCCGTGCCGTCGTTGATCCAGACCCTGTCATTGCCTATACCGCTTGAACCCACGTAGGCGTCCAGGTCACCGTCTCCGTCCAAATCGCCCAGGGCCACGTCTCGGCCCCACAAGGCGTCAAGGCTCTGGCTGCTGTCGGTGAAATTCCCCAGACCATCGTTGAACCAAACCGTGTCCGGGTTGTCGGCTGAGTTGGCCAGGAAGGCATCCAGATCGCCGTCTCCATCCAAGTCGCCCAGGGCCGGGCAAGCAATGGATCCCGTGAAGATTTGGGACCCCTCGGTCAGAACGCCGTCGCCATCGTTGAACCAGATCCTGTTGGCTATGACGGCGTCCAGGTCGCCGTCTCCGTCCAGATCTCCTAAGGCTGAGTTGGGACCGGAATTCAGAACCTGGCCCGAATCCACGAAGGTGGCCGAAGAGACCGCCATGCCCACCCACCAAGTGACCATGGTGCCGTCCTCGCAGATGAGGATGGCGTTCTCAGCCTGTTGTATGATGCTGCAAGAGGAACCGTCCGAAATCACCACCGTGTCGCTGCCACAGGTGACGGTGTAGGTGCCGTCGCTGTTGTCGACCACCGAGCAGCCGACTCCGTCGGCCCCGTCGGAGATGACCACGCTCTCGGTCCCGCAGGTCACCGTGTAGGTGCCGTCGCCGTTGTCGACCACCGTGCAGGGGGCGGCGTCCTGGCCGTCGGAGATGACCACGCTTCCGGTCCCGCAGGTCACCGTGTAAGTGCCGTCACCGTTGTCGACCACCGTGCAGCCAGTCCCGTCGGTGCCATCGGAGATCACCACGCTGTCGCTGCCACAGGTCACCGTGTAGGTTCCATCCATGTTGTCGACCGCCGTACAGGGATCGGCATCGACTCCGTCGTTGCCGGTTGCCCCATCCGAGACGGTCACCGTGTTCTCACCGCAGGTGATGGTCTTGGTGCCGTCGCCGTTGTCCTCCACCGTGCAAGAGCTGCCGTCCTGGCCATCCTGGCCGTCGGTCACCACCACCTCGGTCCCGTCGGCACAGGTGATGGTCTTGGTTCCGTCACCGTTGTCGGCCACCGTGCAAGAGCTGCCGTCCTGGCCATCCTGGCCGTCGGTCACCACCACCTCGGTCCCGTCGGCACAGGTGATGGTCTTGGTTCCGTCACCGTTGTCGGTC
>JAUVAM010000240.1 GCA_030591745.1 Deltaproteobacteria bacterium | reverse complement strand
GCGAATTCGATGGCCAGGGCGTCTACACTCGATCGAATGGCGAGCGTTACGCGGGTCAATGGAAGGCCAACCTGCGCGACGGTAAGGGTAAATACAAAGCGGCGGATGGCGTTGCGTACGAAGGCCAGTGGCAACAAGACAAGATGAGCGGTCAGGGGACTTTGCGCTGGCCCAGCGGTCAAACGTATGTGGGCTCGTTTTCAGAGGGAAGCCAGCACGGGCAAGGACGGATGATTTGGTCCGATGGCCGCTCCTATCAGGGTGAGTTCCGTGATGGCAAGATGCACGGCAAGGGGGACCTTTTCTTGCCAGATGGCCGGAAGTACGAAGGCGAATGGAAAGAAGACCAGCGCTCGGGCCAGGGTGTGTACACTTGGCCGGATGGACGACGCTATGAGGGACAGTGGGCCGCGGGCAAACCCCATGGTCAGGGTGCCAAGATCTGGGCCAGCGGAAGGAAGTATGAGGGTGCCTGGAAGAGCGGCAAACGCTGCGGCCAGGGGAAGTTGACCGCGCCGGATGGTGCGGTGGACGAGGGTGTCTTTGTCGATGGCAAGCTGCAGGGGCATGGAAAGATGACCGGTTCGGACGGAGGAGCCTATGAAGGCGAGTTTGTGGCCAACGTCAAGCATGGTGCGGGCATCTATCGGTGGCCGGACGGCAAGACCTACGAGGGCAATTGGCGAAAAGATAAGCGTCAAGGGCAAGGCAAGATGACCTGGCCCGATGGCTGGAAGTACGAAGGGCAGTGGGAAAACGATCAGCGCAACGGACGTGGGACCATGCTGTCTCCCACGGGTGAAAAATACGTGGGTGGATTCAAGAACAACAAGCGACACGGGAAGGGCACCCTGGACCTGCCCGATGGTTCCAAGTACATCGGTCCCTTTCGAGAGGACAAGCCTCATGGGCGAGGTGTGCAGGTCACGCCGGATGGGCGCGAGGTCAAGGGGCGGTGGAAAAATGGACAACCCGTGCGATAGGTTGATTACTTGATCTTGTCTTCTGTTTCTTTCTTTCCAAGCTGAAATTCCACTTTTCGTCCCCCCCGGAGTGGGTTGCCGGAGGAGGACTGAATGCTCCAATGACGCAGAAGAAATTGTTGCACGCGCTCTTTGAAGACGCCGTGGGGATCGTCTAAGTGAAACGCGAATCGACAGTGTTGGGCATCACTGGACAGCAATTCGGGTGGCGCGCCGATTTGTTCCTGCAAGAATGGGGTCACCTTGAGTAAGGGCATGGGCTGTAAGCGGCCCCGCCAGCGCAGCGTGAGGGTGGTTTTGCCGGGTTCCAGCAGCATGGTGCTCATGGCTTGCTGTACGCGCGTTTGGACGATTTTATCAATTTGCTGGCAGCCGTCGGCGAGGGCTGCCGAGACGGAGCCCCCCGACCGGCCCACCAATTCCAGATCGGCAAGTGCATGGCCCAGCATGTTGCCGGATTTGCAGTCGTCCTCACCCGCGACCGGGCCCTTGGGTCGGATCATTTTAAGGTGCATCGGCTGTTCGTAGGAGACCGATGTGGTTCTTTTGTCTCGTGGATGGTCTCGACCCACCACGACAACCAGATCGGCCTTGCAGGGATCCATGTGGTTGTCCAGAACGGAAAACCCCAATTGCCGCAGGCTGCCCTCCAGTCGGTGCTGGCAAACCACGTTGCCTCCTTCGACGGCGTTTGCATTGCCGGCGAGGACGATGGCGCTCAAGTTGCCGGCCTGCACCGAAGCGGTCAGCGAACAAACAAGTAGGGCAAAAAGGCAAGTTCGAATATTCAATGGAGGGACTCCTTGGCTGGAGTATAGCTGAAGAGGAGGCCGTTGACCCGAAGTGTTTTCCTCACTACTGTAAGACTTTGCTATGGGAGGCCTCATGTTTGCTCACTTGCGTGAATCCATCCGTTACCGCTTCGAAAACTTCATGTCCAAGGGCGGCAAAGCCATCTTCATCAGCCTGTTCGTCCTGTTTATGTTTTGTCTGGGCTTGGCGGTGGCCGTGCGCTGGACCGTGCTGGTTGTATTTCCCGAGATGGACATTTTCCAGAGCTTTTCAGAGCACGTCTGGGCCATCTTTCTGACCATGACCGATCCGGGCAACATGGGTGTGGACACGGATTCGGGTGCCGCGCTCAAGGTTTCGGCTATCGTCTCGGGCGTGTTGGGCGTGATTATTTTTTCCATGCTCATCGCCTTTATCACCACGAGCTTGGACAGCATGATCTACGAGTTTCGCAAGGGCCGCTCCAGGGTTTTGGAGAAGGGCCAGACCCTGATTTTAAACTGGAATGAGCGGATTTTGGATATCGTGCGCGAGTTGATCATCGCCAATGAGAGCGAATCCAAGGCCAGCGTGGTCATCTTGGCCGAGCGAGAAAAAGAAGAGATGGACGACGAGGTCAGCACCTTCATCCCAAACACCAAGACCACCAAGATCGTAGCGCGCAAGGGCAACACCTCCACCATCGCCAACCTGCGCCGAATCAGCGCCGCGGATGCCAAATCGGCCATTGTGCTGGCCACCTGCTCGGATCAGGCAAGCGAAGACGAAAAGCGGGTCTCCGACGCCAAGGCCATCAAGACAATTTTGGCCTTGCAGGGCTGCCAGGAAGGCAAGAACAAACTCGCCATCGTGGTCGAACTTCTTTTGGCCGACAGCCGAAAGCTGGTGGAGACCTTCGAAGACCCACTCATTACCTGTATCGACACCTGGGACATCCTGGGCAAGATACTCGTGCAGACCTCGCGCACAAGCGGCCTGGCGGTCGTCTACAATGAGATTCTGAGTTTCGATGGCTGTGAGTTGTATTTTCGTGAGGCCGATTGGGGTGGCGTGACTTTTGGACAAATGCTTTACCACTTTCCTGACGGGATACCCATGGGCATTCGCCATGCCGATGGGCGTCTGGATGTGCGGCCCGCGGCGGGGACGGTCATGGAAAAAGGCGACGAGGTGCTCATCGTGGCCGATGATGATTCCACCATCGATTTTCAATCGGCACCCATCGTTCAGCCAAAAGACTTTCCCTTTGAGATGCAGCGAGTGGATAAGGGGCTGGAGCGAGAGTTGATCTTGGGTTGGCACAGCATCGCGTCTATCGCGGTGCGGGAATACGCGGAATACTTGATGGAGGGTTCGTCCATCGAGATCGTGGTGCATGAGCCTTCGGAAAAAACCAGAAAAGAGATAGCCGCGCTGGCGGCCTTCCACCCAGATTTGCAAATCACCTTGAAGGAGTCCAATCCCCTCGATCTGGACCAGCTCAGAGCCTTGAGTCCCTTCGATTACGATAACGTAATTATCCTGAGCCAGGACGAGGACTGGAACCCGGAGAAGACCGACAGCGAGACCCTGGTCATTCTCTTGCTTCTGCGCAAGATAGCGCGAGACGGCAAGGTGGACATCAGGCGAAGCAAGATCATTACCCAAATATTGGACTCGGAAAACCAGGAACTCATCAGTCAGACCAACGTCAACGATTTCATCATCAGCAACAAACTGATCACCATGATCTTCGCCCAGCTAAGCGAAGAGCCGCGCATCAAAGAGATCTACGACGACATCTTTCAGGAAGACGGCTCGGAGATTTACTTGAAGCCCGCGGAGCTATACTTCAAGGAGCTGCCCGTCACCTTGCGTTTTTGCGACATGATGGGCCAGGCCATGAAGCGGGACGAAGAAATTTGTCTCGGTTATCGCCTGGATGCGCACGCCACGGAGGCCGAGAACAACTTCGGCGTCAAGCTCAACCCCGCCAAGGATCAGCAAGTTACGCTGAATGTGGGCGATACTTTGGTGGTGTTGGCGGAGGATGAACTGTAGAGGAATTGCTATGTGAATCAGTGCATGCTGCTGCTGAACTCTTTGGAGTTAAAGGGGATGGAGGTCACGGAGCCGCACCGCAGTTCAATTTGGCAATTGGGGACTTCCATCATGGTCATGATGTCGTAAAAAACCCAGCGCGTACCGGCGGGGAATTCCAGATTCCAGGCTGGGGGGGTGAGATTGAAACCCTGGAAGGCGTTTCTCCAAAGCTCGGATGTTTGTTCAGGGAGTTGGCAGTCTCCCCTGTAAACAACATTCGGAGACGAGGGCGGGTAGTAGGTTAATTCACCAGTCTCCTCATCGGTATAAAGATAGCCGGGGTAGGCGTAGAGTTGAGGAAGGCAAAGGGGCACGGTGGTGATTTCGCCCGTGGCCGGGACGGTGACCACATTCCAGGTGACGTAGTTGCCCACGGTGCCGTTCGCGTCTTCAAGTCCCAGCCGGACATGAAAAGCATTGCCGGGGAGCCGGGCGAAGGCATGAACGACTGCGTTGATGTCGATGCTGTTGCCGAGCGGCGTCATCGGGACGCGAATGTAGCTGGGGGCCACGTCATCCGAGTTGGCCTGGAGCACATGGAGGATGACCGCCCGAACGTCGGCAAAGTCGGTGATTCCCATGGTGATGACAAAAGGCGCATCGTAGTCCGTGTGTCCGGGGCCGATGGTCTGCGGGCTGGTTAGGCTGATGATGGCCGGCACTCCCGTGTCCCCTTCAGCCGGCGGCTCGCCCTCCACCGCATCGCCGCCGTCGACCTCGAGCCAGTCTTCATAGTCGGAGGCCATAGCGTCGGCCATGTCCCGTGCATCAAAAGCACCCGAGCAAGTGGCAACAGCCAAGGCTGTCACGACCATCGTCGATAGAGCCGATATCATCCAGAGTAGCCTGCGTTTCATGATCAATTCCTCGCGATGAATTGGGTGTTCACCAGAACGCGATCAGGCCTGCAGAGAAGGACAAGCCGTGTCGGGTTTGCAGCAATCCGAATTTGGTGGCGGTTTGAAGACTTGATCCGTCATCTTGGGTTAATTGGCCTTCAATGGGGACCTGTAAATCGTCCTCGGAGCCGAACGAGTAGGTGAAGCGATAGCGACCTTCAACCTTGAGGCCAAAGTGTTGTGTCAGCAACCACTCGACACCCACGGCCGCCATCACGTCCAGGCCCAGAAGGCTGGGGTCGGTGGTGGATTGCAGCGGGACGGATTCAATGAGGCAGGCATATTCGCTGTCGCCGGTTCCGGGTTCTTCGAACGGAGGCAGGCAAGGACCGGTTTTCTCCTGAAAAACATCCATCTGCCCTTCATCGAGACTGTATTTTTGCCACGAGAAGCCGATGCCAAGGCTGCCATAGGGTAAGAAGCGACCTCGTTCCGGGGCAGCCTTGATGCCCAAGGCTACGGGAAGGTGCATGGCGGAATAGGGCTGGTAGATCCCAGCACCCTGGAACATGACGCTTTGATTGCCCGCTCCATCATCCAGTTGGGCGATGAGAATGGTCTCGTGTCGCTCACTCTCGCCGAGGGTGAAGCCGAAACCCACCGATGCGAACAATCGGAGCCATCGCCAGATGGGGTACTCCGCGTCCAGGCGAATGTCCATAAACGCGGGTTGTAGCTGCAAGAAGGCGGAGTCATTGCTTCCGATTCCCTTGCCGCCCAGGTGGAATTCATAGGACGGGCTTAGCGACACGAAGAGGGTCTTTTCCTTCTCGGCGATTTTTAGTTTTTCGATTAATTGTTCGCTGATGTCGGGGCTTAGGCCTTTTTGTTCCAGGTTCAGGCCGAGGGCCGCGGCTCTTAGGCTGCCGATTAGGCCTTGTTCGTCTCCGACTAGTGTTTGGCTGATGCGTCGAGTGATTTTGAGTTCTTGGACATCGATTAAACGGAGGCTGAGTACGTAGGTTGAACCCACTTTGCCGACGGATGAGGCCAGGGCATAGGGCGCATCCAGGTTCTTGGCGATGGCGGCCATTCGCTTGAGCTCATCATCGTTTTCGGTACCCATAAGCAGGCGCTGACTTTCCAGATTGAGCAGGCGGCGTACATCCTGTTGGCTGACCACGGTGAAGATGCCGCCCCGTTCGATTTCCAACTCCAGCAGGTCGGTCAGGCTGCGGGCCACTTTTTCATCAATGCCGGCTTCGGGTTGGATGTCCTGGATGTAGATCCTGGGAGGCGGGCCGGCCAGGCTTGTGATGGGCAAAAGCAGAATCGCGAAAGTCGCCCACAGGCTTAGAGATCGAGAGCGCATGTTGGCTCCTCGTTGAAAGAAAAGTGAGTTTGAATTAGCATGAGTTTGTTTGTAGATCAATCGCGAGTCAATGCCAAGACAACGGGAGTACTTCAAATGCGCTATGTTAAGAAAATTTCGATTTTGTTCGTCGTTTTGTTGGGTGGTTTGCTGGTTGCCTGTGACTCTGGAAGCACTGAGCAAGATGCAGGCCAGGATTCTGGAATAGAAGACGCAGCTACGGAAGACGCGGGCACGGAAGACGCGGGTACTGAAGACGCGGGTACTGAAGACGCGGGTATCGAAGATGCGGGTACCGAAGACGCGGGCACCGAAGATGCGGGTACCGAAGACGCGGGCACCGAAGATGCGGGTACCGAAGACGCGGG
>JAUVAM010000095.1 GCA_030591745.1 Deltaproteobacteria bacterium | reverse complement strand
TCGGGTGGATTCGGCCATGTTCGTGTCTCGATGGCCGTCATCTACGAGATCATCCGCCAGGCGAAACGCAACTTGAAAATGGCGGGCAAGACGGCTGTTCATGATGCGGATCTGCTTATCGCTTCCGGCTGTGTGGATCAGGTCGAGGTCGCTTACACCTTCGGCCACGAGTTGCGGGGTTTGTCACCGGCATCACGCCGCATGGTGCAGAGCGGCCGAGCCAAGGTGGTGGCGGAGTTGAGCAACGCGGTCTACCAGTGGCGATTTATGGCGGGCATGATGGGCTTGCCCTTCCTGCCGGCCCGCAACATGCTGGGTACCGACACCCTGCGCTACAGCTCTTGCAAGGTCGTCGAGGACCCCTTCACCAAAAAGCCCATCTGCCTGGTGCCCGCGGCCTATCCGGATGTCACCTTCATCCATGTGCCGCGAGCGGATCGCTTCGGCAACTGCCAGATCGACGGCATCGTGGTAGAAGATTTCGAACTCTCGCGCTGCGCGCGTCGGGTGATCATCACCACCGAAAAAATCATCCCTGAAGAGGAAATCCGCGCCAAGCCGGACAACACGGTCATCCCCTACTTCGTGGTCGACGCGGTGGTCGAAGTGCCTTTTGGCAGCCACCCCTGCGAAATGCCCTATCTTTACTACTTCGACGAAGAGCACATCGCCGAATGGTTGACGGTCTCCAAGACGGACGAAGGAGTTTCGGCCTACATGGACAAATACGTGCATCAGGTGCCTGATTTCGCGGCCTACCTGGAGTTGGTCGGGGGTCAGTCCTTGATGGAGCGATTGGGCCGCATTGAGCGCTACGAAGAGCCCATGGTGGCCCCCTGGCGAGCCAGCGCCAAGGGTGGCGAAAAAGGCAGCGGAGGTGGCAAATGAACCAGGCCGCCGATTTTTCACCCAGCGATTATTCACCAACGGAGCTTTTGGCCACCACGGCGGCAGGAGTCTTGGCCGATGGCGACTCGGTCTTTGTGGGCACGGGCTTGCCTCTGCTCGCCGCCATGCTGGCCCAGAAAACCCATGCCAAAGACCTGCTCATTTTCTTTGAAGCGGGCGGCGTGGGCCCCAGACTCAGGGCTTTGCCCATCACCGTCGGCGACTCGCGCACCTTTCACCAGGCCATCAGCGCCTCCAGCATGCACGACTTAATGAGCTTGTCCCAGGCGGGATACGTGGACTATGGCTTTTTGGGCGCGGCCCAAATCGATTGCCGTGGCAACATCAACACCACGGTCATCGGGGAGCATGACGCCCCAAAAGTGCGCCTGCCAGGCTCCGGTGGAGCCAACGACGTGGCCTCTTTCTCCCACAAACTGATCATCATCGTGCGCCAATCAAAGCGCTCTTTCGTCGACAAGCTGGATTTCTTGACCAGCCCGGGTTTTCTCGACGGCCCCGGAGCAAGGGAAAAGGCCGGCCTGCCCGAAGGAGGCGGCCCCCACCGGGTCATCACCCAACTGGCGGTCTACGACTTCGAAGAAGAAAGCCGACGCATGCGTCTGCATTCGCTGCATCCCGGGGTCAAACTCGAAGAAATCCAGGCCAACAGTGGGTTTGAAATTTTGATTCCGGACCAGGTGCCCACGAGCCTTGCCCCCACGCCCGAACAAGTCAGGCTGCTCAGAGATGAGATCGACCCGGCGGGCATCGTCTTGGCCAAGTAACTTTGTCCCCCCCCTCCCTCAGCCTGGGTCAGTGGTTGCTGCAAGAACCGACCAGCCTGGCATTGTCCTCGGGCTTTTTTGGGTTTTTTGCCCATACGGCCCTCATCTTGGAACTGGAGCAATTGGGCTTTACGCCTGCCCACCTTGCGGGCTCCAGTGCCGGCGCTCTGGTGGCCGGCAGTTGGGCCGCGGGCGTCGATGGAAAACACTTGGCTGAGGTTCTCTTGGCCCTACGCCGCCAAGATTTCTGGGATCCTCGACCAGGATTCGGCCTCTTGCGGGGCAAGCGCTTCAGGGCCTTGCTGAACGAAATCCTTCCTGTCGGGCGCTTCGAGGCCTGTCGCTGGCCCTTGGCGCTGTCGGTGCATGACGCCATCAGTCGCAGGACCCAAGTGCTGGACAGTGGCCCCTTGGCCCCTGCCATCCATGCCTCCTGCGCCGTGCCCGGTCTGTTCCAGCCGGTTTGGATCCAAAGACGCCCTTATTTCGATGGTGGCGTGAGCGATCGCCATGGCTTGGCGGGTGTGGCCGGCCAGCCACGTATTCTTTACCACCACCTGGCCTCCCGTTCTCCCTGGCGAAAACAAGGCAGCCCCTCACTGGCCCTGCCCCAACAAGCAGAAATTGTCAGCCTGGTCATTCACAAGCTGCCACGTTCCGGCCCCTTTCGCCTGGCGAAGGCAGCGGAGGTGCTTGCCAAAACTCGCCACGCCGTGCGGAGCGCCCTTAGGCAACCTATAGACTCGGGGAAAGTGGAAGTGGAAGCATGAAAACACAGATGTCCATCCAGGACCTGGTCCGGGAGAGAAGCCTGGACAGTCCAATCGATGCGGTAAAAGACTTCACAAGCGCCATCCGAAAGACCTACGGAGATGAAAACTTAATCGGCATTTTCATGTACGGCTCCATGTTGAGCCAAGTCACATCCACATCGACCAGCTTTCCTGATTTCTTTGTCATTACGGATGGGTACAAGGACATCTTCAAGCGATGGTCCCACAAAATAACAGCCCAGGCTCTTCCGCCTCATATCTTTCACTTGCAACTGGAGTCCGGGAAACACTGCAAGTACAACCTGCTTTCCCTGGAGCAATTCGAACAAGAGACCTCCGAAAACGCCTCGGACATTTACATTCTGGGCCGCTTCGGCAAACGGGTGGCTCTGGTCTGGTGGCGAGACGAGTCGGCCTGCGACAAGTTGGTCGCTTGCTCTGCATCGGCCATGGATGCGGTGGCTGGTCTGACCCTGCGAGGCATGCCGGATGAGTTTGATCTGGACCTGTTCATGTTGTCTTGCCTGAACATCTCCTACGAAGGCGAAACTCGAGTTGAGGCCGCGAGCAAGGTGGGCAAACTCTTCGCGTCGGAAGAGGTTTTTTACCGAAAAATCTACCCCGCTTTGCTGAGACGCCACCTGCAAACCCAAGCCCTCGCGGTTGAGAACCCAAAAAATAGCTTCCAACGCATCGATTCCCCGGTCGAGAGAGAGCAGGCACGAAAAAAACTGGCCTCGTTTCTTAAAAAAAGCAGGATGCGCGGCGTGCTGCGCTGGCCAAAGTTCCTGCTGACCGTCGAGGATTGGGTCGATATCATCTTGGCCAAGATCGAACGAACGCAGGGCATCCGAATCGAACCCAGTCCTTTACAGCGCCGTTACCCACTGATATTTGGCTGGCCCCACTTTTTTCGATTGATCAAATCAGGCGCGATCAAATCAGCCAAAAAGAAAAGCGACTAGAAAACTTCCCTTTGCGGGTTTTTTGATTGACTGGCAAGTCAATCGATCTTAGACTCGGTGCGTCATTTAAACTCAAGGAGGACTCACCATGGCGTTCGCAGTGGACAAACGCGACATCGAATTCTGCCTTTTCGAGTACCTGAAGATTGAAGACCTTTTCAAGGCCGAAAAGTACGGTGATTTTGATAGGGAGGCCATTGAGATGGTCCTCGAACTGACGATCAAATTGGCCACTGAAAAAATTGCGCCATTGAACATCGTGATGGACCGAGAGGGCATCGGCTTCGACAAAGGCTGCGTAACCACCCCCGAGGGCTACAAAGAAGTCTACAAGGCGCTCTGAGAGGGAGGTTTGGCTGCCCCATCCCACAGCCCCGAATATGGCGGCATGGGATTGCCCCATGTCATGGCCACCGCCTTGAATGAAATCATGAGCAGCGCTTCGGTGGCTTTTACCATGAACGCGGGCTTGAGTGCCACCGCCGGCGAAGTCATCGAAGCCTACGGCACCGACGAAATGAAGAAATTCTATCTCGAAAAACTATTCACCGGCGAATGGGGAGGCACCATGTGCCTGACCGAGTCGGGAGCCGGCAGCGCGGTGGGCGATCTGAAGACCAAGGCCAAAAAAGAAGAGGATCACTGGCTCATCGAAGGCGAGAAGATCTTTATTTCGGCAGGCGATCACGATCTGACCGACAACATCCTGCACCTGGTGCTGGCGCGTACCGAAGGTGCCCCAAAGGGAATCAAGGGAATCAGCCAGTTCGAGGTACCCAAGGTTCTAGTCAATGATGACGGCAGCTTGGGCGGAACCAACAACGTCATCTGTGGCAACATTGAGCACAAAATGGGCATCAAGGGTTCTCCCACCTGCACCATGGTTTTCGGATCCGACGGCCCCTGCCACGGCTGGCTCATCGGCGAAGAGAACAAGGGCATCAAATACATGTTCCTGATGATGAACGAAGCCCGCATCGGCGTGGGCATTCAGGGCCAAGCCACGGCGGCTGCCTCCTACCAGGAAGCCCTCCAGTATGCGGCGGAGCGTGTCCAGGGCGTGGACATCGCCAAGATGAAGGACGTGGATGCCCCCCGCTTGCCCATCATCGAGCATCCCGACGTCCGGCGCATGCTCTTGACCATGAAGGCCTTCACAGAGGGCATGCGCGCACTGCTCTACAGCACGGCCTATTTTTCGGATCTCATGGAAGTCCACGAAGACGAGAATGAGCGCAAAAATTACAACAGCATGATGGAGTTGATGACCCCCATCTGCAAGTCCTACTGCTCGGATTACGGCTTCCGCATGACCGAGCTGGGCATCCAGATCTTGGGCGGCTATGGCTACACCATCGAATACCCGCAGGAGCAGTACTGCCGGGACGCCAAGATCGCCTCGATCTATGAAGGGACCAACGGCATCCAGGCCCTGGATCTGATCGGTCGCAAAATGACGGCCAAGGGTGGTCTGTTCTTCATGACCTACCTGACCCGGGTCAACGATTTCATCAACAGCGCCAAAGAACACGCCCGCCTCGGCGAATTTGCCGGCAAGCTCGAGAAGGCCCGCGACAGCCTGGTTCAAGTGGCCATGAGCGTGCAGCAGGCAGGCATGAGCGGCGACATCTACACCCCCGTGCTCAACGCCACGCCTTTCATGGATCTCTTCGGCACCATCGTCATCGCATACCACCTCTTGGAGATGGCCGTGGTGGCGGACGAGAAGCTTGAGGCCATTTACGCCAAGGCCGGCGCTGAAGACAAAGAAGCGCAAGCAAAAATCATCGAGGAGAACCCCGAGGCCAAATACTACGACGGCAAACTACACTCGGCCCGCTTCTTCATCGATGCCTACTTGCCACACACCATGGCGCTGGCCAAGACCATCACCAGCGGCAACAAGAGCCCCTTGGAGATTGTGTTTTAGGGGGTAGTTCTAATCCGATTCAAACCGCTTCAACAGTTCAACCGCCTCGCTCCCCTTCTCATCAAGACCTCGCGGCACGACGATACGCACCCGGGCAAACAGATCACCACGGGCGGACCCCCTCTTGGGCAAGCCTTTTGCCGCCAGGCGAAAGCGCTGACCGCCCTGGGTTCCGGCAGGCACCGTAAGCTCCACCGAACCGCCCAAGGTAGGCACTTGAATGCTGCCGCCCAGGGCTGCCGTGGAGAAGGGAACCTTCACCCCAACCGTCAGGTCTTCTCCAAGCCGTTCGAATCGCTCATCCGACTCGAAAAGAATCTCAATGAGCAGGTCGCCCGATGGTCCCCCCGCCAGCCCCGGATGCCCCTTCCCTGCCAGCCGAATCTTTTGTCCCTCAACAATGCCCTTGGGAATGGTCACAGTCAGGCTCTCCGGCCCGGCACCGGGCTGGCTCAATGTGATTGTGCGCTTGGCACCTTCTACCGCATCCGCCCTGGGAATGGTCATGCTGGCCAGGCTGTCCTCCCCTCGCATGGGTCCGGCCCGCCTTCGCGCCCGACGCCCACCACCAAAGAGCCCACCCAACAAATCCTCCAGGTTCGCCCCATCAAAGCCCCCTTGCCCCGAAGAAGACTGGCTCCAGCCTCCGCCCCCGAATCCTCCACCAGGAAAACCACCAAATCCGGACCCAGGTGGTGGCGCCTGTTTGGCCCCGGCTTTCCATGCCCGATGACCAACCAGGTCGTACTGTTCACGCTTTTTCTTGTCCCCTAGGACATCGTAAGCCTCGGACACCTTCTTAAAACGGTCCTCTGCCCGTTTGTCGCCGGGGTTGTGATCCGGATGGAGCTTTCGCGCCAACTTGCGGTAGGCGCTCTTGATCTCTTTTTGAGAGGCTTTGGATCTGACGCCCAATATGTCGTAAAAGTCTGCCATGTTTGATGATCCGGGCTACAAGCTAATCAACCGAACGGCTTTTGTCAATGCGTCTTGGGTCCGATGCCAGGGGCGCAGACATCATTTTCCAGCGCGCATGCGAAGCAATATTCGCTTGCAGAGCTTTCGCTCCGGGCCTTCTCCCTGTCGGGAAAACTTGCGCAAAAAAGCCGCCACCTTTGGGGATTTTCCCCCTCGCCGAGAGACTTCCTGTGCCCAAAGCCCAAGAGCAGGATCAGACTCAATGTCCTTGACCACATTGAACACGGCATTGGCAAAGCGACCCGGGTTGGCTTCGCCCAACTCGTACAGGGACTTGGCCAGACGAGCCTGCATGGCCTGAGGGGCCCCGGCCGCCACTTTGAACAGGACCTCGTTCGCCGGCGGATCCTCAACCATGGAGGCCTGGTTGGTCAGCTTGACCAACATTTCCTCAAAGATCTTCGGGTCGGCTTTGGCCACAGCCTCCAGGCCCTTGGCGTGAGTCGGAAAACCCGTCAAAAAATTCTTGTCATAGCCGTCGATTCGCACCCGGGCCAGCCCCAAGCCAAGTTTCACGACCGGATCTTCAACGCTGCGCTGGCTGGAGATGATGACCTTGCGATACGCCGGATCCGACAGAGCCACCGCTGCTCGCAAGCGCTCTCCTTGCGCCAATCCCGTATCAGCCAACTGACGTTTGAGAAACAAGAGGCTCGGCTTTTCGGGCATGGGCTTATCGAAGTGATTGGCCTCCTTGGACCACTCCCCCATGCCCGCGCCCAGGTCGTCAAAGCAGAACCTGTCACCTTCTCTCAAGAGCGGAATGCCGGCCTCGCCGGCCTTGGAGTCCAGCACCAACAGGGGCCCCCCTGTGGCCGTCTTCAAGGCCTTGATCGATGCCGAATCAAACAGGCCTGCTGAAATCTTGCGTCTGGCCGAAACCAAATCTTTGAGAAAGATTTTCTCGCTCGTGTGGGCCATCAGCTTGGAGGAGAAAAACAGAGCCAGAATCTGGGGTTTTTTTTCCAGCTTCTTGTCACCCAGCGCTTTCAAGTATTTCGTCCACATCGCCTCAGCCTGGGCCTTTTCGGCAGCTGGCGCATCAGGCAACTCTCCATATTTGCCTGAGGGACAGGCCACCAGAAACGAAGACAGAAGCCACAACAAGGCAGTCGATTGCCAACGTATGTTTAGTCCTTTCCATGAGTTTGGAAACTGCGAGGATTATAGTCAGGCATTTCTGCTCTTGCCAAGTCCTCTCATGTTGTGCCAATAACAGAGCATCTTCTGGAGGTGTTCCATGCTGCAATCATTCGTGGGTCGAGCCCTGGTCTTCATGTCATTCATCTTGGTCTTGCCTGTCCAGGCCTCGGCAGGAGAAGCGCCAGTCAAGGCTGTTTTCAAGGTGGAGAAACACCTGCTGGCGGCGCAAGTCGATTTTGGCAAAGACGGCCAATGCAAAGCCACCCGCGGCAGAACGCTCAAGGCCTGGCGGGTCCCGGGTTTTCCCGCCACCATCCCTCACTTCGAAAGCTGCACGACCGTATCCTCACCTCAGGGCGGCACCGTTGAGTTTCGAATCGTGGTCAAAAACCCCGCAGGGGAAGAAGTGACCTCGGTGGACGGTGTCCTGGAGTTGGGTGCGGAGGGCTCCAGAGGCAGCGCCAGTCAAGCCATCAATTGGGACGATTTGGAAATACCCAAGGCAGGCAAGTACCGGATGATGATCGAGGTTGAGGGCCAAGAAGTGGCCAGCTATCCCCTGCGCTTCAGTCGAAGCCGCAAGAAAAGAAGCAGCAAGCGCAAGTAAAAAAGGGCCGGGCATCTCTGCCCAGCCCTCGTGAAGCCTACTCAGCCTACCCTATTCCAAACAACTCACCGGACTGATGAAGTCGTGTGGATTCTCACCGCCGCCCATGCTGTTTACCAGGGTCACTTCCTGGGTTGAGCCATTGAGGGTCAATACCTGCCAGAAGTAGCCGCCAGCTGATGACGGTACGTTGATGCCTGGTGCCTCCACTTCCTCGTTCTGGCCGTCGTAAATCCTGATCTTGGCCTGAGAACTGGAGAAGGGCGTGTTCTCATCCGCATAGGTACCGCCCGGGTACTCGTGAGTGTTCTGGGCACCATAGTTGTGTACGAAGACCGTGTAGGTACCCGGTTGGAACTGAGTGAAAGTCAAAGTTTCGGGACCATAACCACTTGTCTGATCCACATCCAGGGCCACGAATGGTGCCGAATCACGGCTGCCGCGGCAGTGGGCCTCCACGCCATCTTTGACCACGTCGCGGAAGAAGATATGGCGACCCCCCGGATCCGGGGTCAAGCAATGCAAGTCCAAATCATTGGGACGCTCGCCCCAGGACAACATGATGCGCCAATTGCCCGGTTCCAGAGGAGACATGATGCCACGTTGGTCCGGCACCTCGTCGTTGTTGGGATCGCCATCGTCGATACCACAAACGATGATGTTGAAATATGCGTCGGCGTATCCACTCAATTGGGCATGGGCTGTGTAGTGGCCACTGTCCAGACCCGAGATGCTGTAAATGCCGTTGGCAGCACAATCTGTTGAAGCCACGATATCGCCAGTCCGCATGTCCATGCCGGCCCGGAAGTCCAGATGCGCCGCAATGCCGTTGTTGTTGGTCGCATCCACCACATCACCCGAGGCGGTGCCCGGTGCGTCGCAGGCATCG
>JAUVAM010000537.1 GCA_030591745.1 Deltaproteobacteria bacterium | reverse complement strand
TCAAAGAGACCAAAGAGATTGGCTTCGTCTCGGGGGTGAGTGCCGACAGCAACTCCACCCTCTTCCGCACCAATCCGCCCACGGGCTTTACCAACGCCCTGGCCGATGCAAATGACCCGACCAACTCGCCAAGTTCCGAGCGTGGCGGCATCGGCGACATGCAGATCGGCTTGATGTGGGCCGTGTTCAATGATGAACGAGACGATACCAAAAGCGTTTGGGTCATCGGCTTGGACTATTTGATTCCCTCCGGCAAGCTCAACAAACCCAACGCAGTATCGGGCGGAGATGAGGGCGGCGTGGGCATGGGCCATCATGTGCTGACCCCTTTCATGCTTTTTTCCCACCGCTACAAAAAAATGGACCCCTACATCGGCCTGCATGGCTCCATCCCCATCCAGGGCAAGCAAGCCAAAGACAACGGCCTGATGCTCCCCTACTCCGGTGGCTTTTTGACCGGCCTGGAGATCATCCCCTGGGAAAACAAACGCAAGCATCAAAAGTTCGCCATCGACCTCAGGCTCTGGACCACCTTCTACTCGGAAGTGGAGAGCAAAGGTCACTCGGGCGAGCAAGGCACGGTCAACGAGATCAGCGACTTCCTCTTGGCCTCGGACTACAACCAAACCCAAGGCCTCGACCTGCAACTCCAGGCCCAAAGCCAATACACTCAATTCGGTGCCTTGCTCGGCTTCACCTTCCGCGCCGCCGAGTTCGTACGCCTGAACTTAGGCGTCAGCCTGGCCCACAACACCGAACACTTCATCTCCGGCGCCAAGTTCTGCGACGATCAAAACGACGACGGGGAATGCACCTCCAGCGATATCCTCAACCAATACCGCAACCCCACCTACGATGATCCCGGACAGCGACTCCGAGTAGAAGAAACCACGCTGTTCACCTACTGGATCACTGCGATGGCTACATTCTGATCAAAATCGGATTCGAATAGATCCACATATGCTCTGATTCCCCCCAAGGGAAATCCCCACCCACAAGACCCACCTCTACCCGATAAACACCAGGACGCTCAATCGAAAACGTCATCTTGTTCTCAAAGCCCGCGGCCACCTCTTCCCCATCCGCCAGCAAATGAACGCGAAGCCCGACCGGTGTTTTCACCAAACCCACATCCACCAACAGCTCCGCCCCACCCTCTTTGGGCAAGACCAGCGAATCCCCCATCATGGCCAATTCTTCTCCTGAAGCTCTACTCACCAAACGGAAACGAAAACCCGTCGCGTCCCCAAGAGAAGGCAAGGCACAAAAGTGGTGACCGGCCCGAAGGGCCTCGTAGACCTCCCGCTTGTCGTATGGGCCAAAGCCTTTCCGCACCAGCAAATGGGTGAGTGGCTGACCTGCAAGTTCCGACCAGGCTCCGGCGTCGTCGATGACCTGGCCACAAAGGCCCAGGGTATGACGAGTACGAGCGATGGTGTCCCAGGAAACCAACTGAGCAGTAGGCCGACGCGCAAGATGCAGCCATTTCGCGCGGACATCGAACAGCCCGCCCAAGCTGGCCATCAGTGTATCCCCAAAACCGAGTGGCGGCGCTTGGGCTGCCGGTAAGAGTTGAACCACGTCGGGTTCGCGCCCATGCCACTGCTTTCCTTCGTTTTCTGGATAAGCCCTGGGATCCAAGAGACCCCAGCCCTTCAAATGACGTACAACCTTAAAGACCGACGGGGAATCCCAGTCCTTTTGCCCAAGGGTGGAATCCAGTCCATAGAAAGCCGCCTGCCCCGCCTCATGGACGACCTGCTGACCCACCAACACCGCAAGAGGCGCATCCGCGGCCTGGGGACGAAGGGTGTCGGGCGAGGAGGTCAAGATGCCCAGAAATTCCAACTTGGCCTGAAAGGCTTCGTCGATGCCGGCCTTCAACCATGACTCCGCTTCTTGCTCCGGTGCGAGAAGTCCCATGGCCCCGCGCAAGCAAACCAAATTGTCGTCCCGCTCAACGATGGACACCTTGACCCAAGGAAAACCGGTCAGCATCCAAAGGCGCAAGACCACCACCAGGACAAACAGAAAGACGATGCCCGCCAAAGACAACCAGAAGGCAGACCCTTTCTTTTTCCTTCGGCGATAGCGGTTGACGATGGGCTCGACCAACCCTTGCCCATCATCCTGCTTCATGGACCACCCCTCCTGTGACCATCTACATCGAATTGCATATCGAAAAGCCTGCGATACAAACCACCACCCGCCAGCAAGCTCTCGTGGTCACCTGATTCGACGATGCGACCGGCATCCAAAACCAGGATCCTGTCGGCTCGATAAATGGTTGAGAGCCGATGGGCGACAACCAGCGTGGTTCGATTGCGCATCAAGGCTTCGAGCGCATGCTGCACCTCGCGCTCGCTTTCCGTATCCAAAGAAGAGGTGGCCTCGTCCAGCAACAAGATGGGCGCATCCTTCATCAAAGCCCTTGCGATGGCGATGCGTTGCCTTTGTCCACCGGATAAGCGGATGCCCCCTTCCCCGATGGCTGTTGCAAAACCCTCGGGCAAGGCCTCGATGAAATCCAGGGCATGGGCTTGTCGGGCCACTTCGCGCAGACGGTCCTCGCCCACTTCTTCCTGCCCGTAACCCATGTTGGCGGCCACCGTGTCGTTGAACAAAATGGTCTCCTGGGTCACCAAAGCCACCTGGGCGCGAAGACTGGCCAAGGTCAGGTCGCGCAGGTCCAGGCCATCGATAAGCACGCGGCCGGACGAGGGATCGAAAAACCGCGGAATCAAGTTCACCAGGGTTGACTTGCCCGCGCCGCTGGGCCCCACAATGGCCACCACCTCCCCCCGCTCGGCCTCAAAGTCGATACCGAAAAGCACTACCTGACCTGCCGCCGCGGTATAATGGAAACCCACGCCTTCGAAACGAATGGAGCGAGAGAAACCCTCCATCGTTTTTGCGTCGGCGGATTCTTCGATGGCGGATCGCTCGTCGAGCAACTCGAAAACTCGCTCAGCACCGGCCACGCCGGCTGCCGTGATGCCCCCTATCCTGCCCAGGCTCTTGATGGGGTTGTACAGCATCATCACCGCGGCAAAAAAGGAGATGAAGTGCCCCGGGTCCAGGCTGCCCTCCATGACTCGACTGCCGGCATACCAGATGGTGGCGGCCAAGCCTGCCGCCCCCAAAAATTCCATGACGGGAGACTGCAGCGCCCGGACAGCGAAGGAACGCAGCATGATACGCAGGTAGCGACGGTTCTCCCTTCCAAAACGAGCCCGCTCATGTGATTCAGCGCCGAAGACCTGCACGATGCGCATGCCCTTGATGCCCTCGTGCAAACGATCAGCCAGGGCCCCCAGAGAGACCTGGCTGTCGGTGCTCACTCTTTTCAATCGCTTCCCAAAATGCACGATGGGAAAAACGGCCACCGGCATCACCACAAAAGCAATAATCGCCAAGCGCCAATCCAAAATGAAAGCCAGGACAGTCAAGACCAGCACCTGCATGCTATCTCGCAAATAAGCCGCCACGGCATAGGTCACGGCCTGCTCCACCGCATAAACATCGTTGGTGAAGCGGCTGATGATCTGCCCGGTGGCGCTGCGATCAAAATAGGATGGACTCAAAGTGGTCAGCCGTCGGAACATCTCTTCCCGCAGGTCCGCCACGACCTTCTGGCCCACCCGGCCCATGAGAAAAAATTGCCC
>JAUVAM010000223.1 GCA_030591745.1 Deltaproteobacteria bacterium | reverse complement strand
GGCCCGCCCCGTCACCTTCAAGGCCTTCATGGCCCGCGCTTCTTCAGGTGTGGCGTCGATGATTTCGATATCCGTAGAGGGTTTGTCGGTGCCTTGTTCCATGGGGCGAGCATAGCGGATTTTTTCATCGATTGGAAAGGGCGGGGTACTTGTTTCCGTAGTTGACAAGGCTGGGCATATTGGTATTTTCCAAAATACGAATTATTCCATCAGTCGATGGGGAAAAGGGGATGTTGTTCATGAAGCGTATTGCTGTGATTTGGATAGGGATCGGCCTCCTGGGCACCTGCATGTTCGGCTGCCTCGATGAAGAAAAAAGCTCCGTGCTGAGGTACTGCGTCCTGGTCGACATGTGCGGCCCCGAGTTGGATCGTGGGCTCGGTTTCTGTGTGATGATCCAGTCGATATTCTCGCCCATGATGGAGACAGACGAGTCCACGATGGCTCGGGCTTTGATGCCGATGCGGACCTGTCTCAAGGGTGCCGGGGATTGCGAGCAGTGGCGAGCTTGTTACTCGCCATCCGAGGAGCAGGCGGCTGTTTGCTTAGCCGGCGAGGTCCTGAACTTTTGTGACGCCAGCCGGTTCGTGAACTGCAACGAGGATCCGCCCTTTGTAATCGACTGCGCCGAATCCGGTCTCGAGTGCATAGAGCTCGAATTTGCCGGTTGCGGCATCGCCGAATGCGATCCGCTTGTGACCGAATCGGCTTGTGACGGAGATATGATCGTCGAGTGCGCCTCGGGCATTCTCTCCTCATTCTCTTGCCCATCGTATCTGGGATTGACCTGCCTTGAGGTGGATGGCGCGCCGACTTGCGTTGGCGATAGTGGCGAAGTTTGTGGGGCGGAGCACCAAGATCGCTGCGAGGGATCGACCATGGTCACCTGCAGGTTCGGCTGGATCGGTAGCGTTGACTGCGGGTCCCTCCATCCACAGGCCACCTGCCGGATGGAGGAGGGGATGCCTGCTTGCAGACCCAAGAGCAGCGGCTGCGACTACACCTTGCCGGAGACCTGCCTGGACGGCGTGATCACATACTGTGACATGGGTCAGGTCGCGACTTTGGACTGCGGACAGTTCGGCGCATCGGGTTGCGAGGTGACCAAGCTCATCGCCGAGGACCGGGACGTCGCTCGTTGCGTCAAGTGATTGAAGTTGATTGAAGTTGCCGAAGCAATTTCGTCGCTGAGTGGGGGGTAATCGCGATATCTGACCAGGCCCCCAAAATCTGGTGCCAGCCAGAACCTGGTGCACCAGAACCTGGTGCCAGCCACTTCCTGGTGGCCGACATGCCTGCCGCTTTTCGAAATCCGGACACCTGAGACCGATATCCGTACACTTCCCAAAGCACCAGCAATCTAGTGCTACGAATTTGTTGCTATTTTCTTTTGGCATCGCGCTTGCACCAGAATTGAAAATCACCTGGAGGGCCTGATGACGAAAAGCAATCTTTCTCGCCTGGAAGAACACATCTATGAATTGCGGGGTCTGCGGGTCATGCTGGACCATGATCTGGCGAGGCTCTACGGTGTCGACACACGGATTCTGAACCAAGCAGTCGCCCGAAACGCCGACCGCTTCCCAGAGGATTTCATGTTTCCTCTCACAGATGAGGAGCATGGAGCTTTAAGATCACAATTTGTGATCTTAAAGCCTGGTCGCGGAAAACACAGGAAATACAATCCCATGGCATTCACGGAACAGGGCGTCGCCATGCTATCCAGCGTCCTGCGAAGCCCTCGGGCGATTCAAGTCAATATCCAGATCATGCGCGCCTTCGTCAGAATGCGAGGCCTCCATTCCAGCAGCGAAGAAGTCACGAGGAAGCTAGAAGAGTTGGAATCTCAGGTGGGCATCCACGACAAGAGTATCCGCGCGATCTTCAAGGTCATCCACCAATTGATCGCAAGACCCGAAAACCCCAAGAGAAAAATCGGATTCGGTCACGACGAGGACGCTTGCTGAAAGCTAGCCACCGGAATTAAGTTTTATCCTCAATGTTGAAGTTAACACCATACCCCAAGCGCCATGTGGGACATGTAGGTATTTTGCAACGGTCGGGTCACTTATCTGTTTGTAAAATAAGGCGAAACCTTGTCCCACGCGTGGGACAAATGGAGCACCTTGGCGACGGTGTTTCGATGGCCTCTAAGGTCACAAGTTGTGACCTTAAAAATGGCCTACAGACAGCCGCTGGTCAGGAAGGTGGCCCGAAACTTGGTGCCAGCCATTTCGTGGCGGGGCAGCCCCTTTTCAGATGGAGCTGGGTTTGTGGAAAGGTATGCGAAGTGGTATTCAAGTGTCCGTTTGGTGGTGTTTTTGAGCTGGCTTGAAAGGGAGGGGATTGTGACTAGGAAAATTTTGGTGACCAGTGCTTTGCCTTATGCGAACGGCAGCATTCATTTGGGCCACATGGTGGAATATCTGCAAACCGATATTTGGGTGCGCTATCTGAAGCAGATGGGTTTCGATGCTCATTATTTTTGCGCCGATGATACCCATGGGACGCCGATCATGATTCGGGCCTTGAAAGAGAGCATTGAGCCCGAGAAGTTGATTGAGGCCATGCACGTAGAGCACCTGAAGGATTTCACGGATTTTGGGATTGTTTTTGATAACTACTACAGCACCCACAGCCCGGAGAACGAGAAGTGGGCCGGCTATGTTTATGGGCAGCTGAAGGAAAAAGGTCACCTGGACCGGCGGCCGGTGGAGCAGACTTTCTGTGAGCATGACGGCATCTTTTTGCCCGACCGGCTGGTGCGCGGGATTTGTCCCAAATGCGGTGCCGAGGATCAGTACGGCGACTCTTGTGAGGTCTGCAACACGACCTACCAGACCACCGAGTTGAAAGAGCCCCGCTGCTCTATTTGCGGGAAGCCCCCCGTGCGAAAGAGCACGGAGCATATCTTTGTCAAACTGGCGGACTTCACCGAGGTTTTGACGAAGTGGACCCGGGAGAACTTGCAGACCGACGTGGCCAATTTCGTGGGGCGCTGGATCGAAGAGGGCTTGCGCGATTGGGACATCAGCCGTGATGGTCCCTATTTCGGCTTTCCCATCCCGGGCGAGGAGAACAAGTATTTTTATGTGTGGCTGGACGCGCCCATCGGCTACATCGCCTCCTGCGACAATTGGTGCGCCAAAAACGGACGCAACATAGATGAGTTTTGGCGCGATCCGGAATGCGAGATCGTGCACATCATCGGCAAGGACATCGTTTACTTCCATACGCTGTTCTGGCCGGCCATGCTGCACGCCGCCGGCTTGAACCTGCCCAAGACCGTACACGTTCACGGTTTTCTGCGGGTCGAGGGCGAGAAGATGTCCAAGAGTCGGGGTACCTTCATCAACGCCCGGACTTACTTAGAGCAACTTGATCCCCAGTATCTGCGCTACTACTACGCGGCCAAGCTCAACAGCAAGAGCGAGGACATCGATCTGGTTTTTGAGGACTTCGTCAACCGGGTCAACGCCGAACTCGTCAACAAGATCGTCAATCTTTACTCGCGCAACTTGAAATTCGTCAACGGCAAACTGGGCTCCAAGTTGGGCAAGTTGAACGCAGAGGGCCGGGCGCTGGTGGACAAGGCCCAGGCCGCTTCGGAAGATATCCTGGAGGCCTACGAGCGGCGCGATCTGGCGGCCGTGACCCAGCGCATCACCCAGCTGGCCGAAGAGGGCAACCTCTACATGCAGCAGAGCGAGCCCTGGAAAGTGGCCCGCGAAGACGAGGAACAGGCCCGCTCGATCTGCACGGCGGCGGCCAACTTCGGCATGATTCTGGCGATTTACTTAAAGCCCATTCTGCCGGAGATGGTGGGCAAGATAGAAAAAATGCTGGGCACGGGGTCTCTGAGCTTCGCCGACCTGGGCCGACGGATCGAAGACACGGAAATAGGCGAGTTCGAGCGCCTGGCCGAGCGTCTGGAGTTAAAGCAAATGGACGCCCTGGTGGAAGCCTCGCGCAAAATCTTCGAATCGGACGAGGCCGAGCCGGTCGAGCCCCACGTGCCCTTGGCCGAAGAATGCGGCATCGATGACTTTTCCAAAGTGGACATGCGCGTGGCCGAAATACTCGAAGCCTCCGAGGTGGAAGGCGCCAAAAAGCTACTGCAGCTCAAGGTGGGCTTAGGTCCCCTGGGCACACGCCAGGTCTTCGCCGGCATCCGCTCGTCCTACCCCGATCCCAAGGTCCTGGTCGGCCGCAAAGTCATCTGCGTGGCCAACCTGAAACCACGCAAGATGCGCTTCGGCCTAAGCGAAGGCATGGTCTGCGCCTCATCAGCCCCCAAAGAATCCAACGAAGATCGCCTACGCGTAATCATGGCCGATCCAGAAGCCAATCCCGGCGACCGGGTGTCTTGAGTGAGGCAGGTCGGCTTCGCAGATGTGTTGTTGAACGTTCATTCTGACGGAGGTCACCATGAAGGGATTAATTGTGAAGAGAGTCATCCGCTCTCTGCCCTTTTTGCTGCTGAGCGCTCTGCTGGCCGCCTGCGGCACCGACGGTGCCTCCTTAGACGACCTTGACGGAGGCGACTTGGATGCTGGCGAAGAAGACGCCGGACAAGATGATGCCGGACAGACGGACGCTGGCGAAGAAGACGCCGGTCTGCAAGACGCTGGCGAAGAAGACGCCGGCCTGCAAGACGCTGGTGAAGAAGACGCTGGTGAAGAAGACGCTGGTGAAGAAGACGCCGGTGAAGAAGACGCCGGCCTACAAGACGCCGGCCTGCAAGACGCTGGTGAAGAAGACGCCGGCATAGGCGAAGACGCGGGCGGCGAGGAGCCAGTGGACTGTTCGGGCATCGTGGCCAACGCCGCCTACGAGCTTTGCGATTCCAGCGTCAATCACTGCGAGGGCGTCTTCACCAACGGGGTGGGCTGCGGCACATACTGCGCCGCAGCCGGCATGATCTGCAGCGCCAGTTACGGCGGCGAGCCCGGTTGCCAGCAGGAGCTCAACAACCCGCTGGACTGCGCCGACGACGGGCACATGAGCGACTGGTGCGTCTGCGGCCGGGGCGATCCAGATCCCGATCCGGAACTTGATCCAAGCCGGTTTCACCATACGACTACCGGCTCAAGTGATGGTGGCAAGTCCTTGGTCATGTGTCCTGGGCAAACTGTGAACTTCGACTCCTGCGACGTTGGAAGCGTCAATATTCCATTTCACGGTTATGACGATGGCCGGGAGACTTATTGGAATATGCATCAAGCGCCCATTGGAGATATTGTCTGCGTGAAGGATGGGGTGAGTTATACGTACAGAGCGGATGAGGTAATCGTGTTCGGTCAGTGCAATTAGCAGGTTTGCGTAACGACCTCTACATCGTTGCGATCCAGAAGCCAATCCCGGCGATCGGGTGTCTTGAGTGAGGCCGGGGTCATGACCCCAGATTGACGATTTCCTGCAATCTGCTTTCAAGCATGGGGAGGCGGGCCTGACTCCCCGGATCGGGGGGCAGGTGGCCGGCTAGTGATTCGCGAAAGCGATCTTCATTGAGAAGAGACTGGACGGCGGCTGAAAGGTAGACCCGGATTTTTTCGTCCCCACGTAGAATTTCATCGATGATTTCGGCCCGCCCATCCACGACATAAAGGAAATCTTCAAGGTCGGAACTGCCGAGAAAATCGGATTCACCACGTTGCAAGAATGCGTCTAGTTTCATTGCAAGGAAAGATGGACCGTTGGCAATTCGAACCTGCATGCCGTCGTCAAGCTGGAAACGCATCGAGTTCTTGAATGCCATCGGGTACCAGCGATTCGAAAAACCGAGAATCCGGGGATCGATTGGCATGATGTCCACAAGCACAGCATTTACTGTCCAACGACAGATCGGTTGGTTTTTTTCCATGGGGCGGACGAAACCGAGTTGGAGCAGATGCTTTTCCAGTTCGTAGTAGTCTTTCCTGGAAAGCACCTCCAAGATGAGATCGACGTCTTTCGTGGGTCTTGCAAGGGGCGCTGCATTGTCTGACACAAGAAGGCCGGTGATACTACCCCCGAGGAACACGACATCATCGACCAATCGACCCAGGCGATGGGCGACAAGCTTCATCCGCTCGACACTGAGGTCTTTGGCGTTCACTTCTTTCTCTCTATTCGTCGACGAAGCTCTTTGGCTGCGATTTTTCGTTCGCGGGCCCGTCCTCCACGGATGGCGTCCACCAGAGCCAGCATTTCATAAAGGTCTTTGTCGCATCGAGCCGCCTTTGGTACAGCGGGGTATAGTGGAGAAAAGCCGATGCCTCGTACTTCCCCCTCCGCATCGGGCCAGACTGGCGGGGGTTCGTCGGGTTGCGTGAGCAGATTACATAGAGGCGGTGCGGCCCAAGCCGTGGGCAGGCCGCGAGTCAGTTGGCCGAGTTTGGGTGGAAACGCATATCTAAGGCCATGGATAAGAAACTCCAAGAGTGCTTGCCGCACGGGCTGTGGTTTGTCTTCTCGCCCGGACGTAGGCAACAGCAGACCGGCTTGAGTGGATCTGCGAATGCCGGCGCTGATCTCCGAGGCGCTCATGCCCAGTTCGGATGCAAGCTCAAGGTAGGTCCAAGCTTGGCCTCGCCGGCTGATTAGCTTAAGAAGAACCAGGATATCCTGTGGTTTGAGCACCATGGCCATATTCTATTCGCGATTCGCGAATAATGCAACAATAG
>JAUVAM010000071.1 GCA_030591745.1 Deltaproteobacteria bacterium | reverse complement strand
GAGTCCAACTGCGGCGGCTGCGGCACCGTCTGCCAAGCCAATGGCGGCACCAACACTTGTATCAACGGTTTCTGCACCCCGAGCTGCGACGCCAATCACGGCAACTGCGACACCAACCCCAACAACGGTTGCGAAACAAACATCAACAACGACGAGTCCAACTGCGGCGACTGTGACACCGTGTGCCAGGCCATTGGCGGCACCAACACCTGCATCACAGGCGTCTGCACCCCGAGCTGCGACGCCACTCACGCCAACTGCGACACCAACCCCAACAACGGTTGCGAAACAAACATCAACAACGACGAGTCCAACTGCAGCGGCTGCGGTATGGCCTGCGACAACAGTTTCAACTGTGTAGACAGCGTCTGCGGCTGTTCAAACAACCCGAACTGCGACTTCTGGCAAACGGCCTGGAACTGCGTCGGCAACGTTTGCACTCCTCCTTGATTGAAACTTGCTCTGGGCTCCCCTTGGACACGCCGAGACCATCATGACTTATGTCCCCAAAAGGGACTGGCACAAGCGTGCTTTTTCCTCCTTGCGCTTCGAACCCTTCCGAACTCAAGAACGGCTCTTGTTCTCTCGCTGACGGGAGGCCTTTCGAGTACGACCGGCCTTTGTGCTCCGTGTGGGCACGGGCACAGTCCGTGTGGGCACGGGCACAGTCCGAGTGGGCACGGGCACAGTCCGGGTGGGCACGGGCACGGTGGTGCCGCCTTCGATCATCATCGGGGTGTTGGTGGGCGAGGTCTCGGGGATGCTGCGCAGGATGCTGTCCGGGTCCTTGACCAGCACCGTGCCGTTGGGCACGGCCCGGCCTGACTGCACGGTTACGTCCAAGCCTGCAAAAACCTCGTGCCCAAAACAGGCACCCAAGAAATTGGTACCCACCGGCTGAAGCTCGCCTTCGTGCAGGACCTGGATCTCGCCTTTGGCCTTGATGTCCACCACGCGCACGAGGCTGGTCATGGCTACCTTGCGACCGAAGAGCGTACATTGAATGCCGTTGATGCAGAGATCGCCTTCCGGATAGCCGGCGCAAAAAACCAGGGTTGAATTCTTGCTGATGAAACAATCGTGACCGATGACCGAAAAGATCACGTTGGCCCGATCTTCGATCTGCACGTTGTCGCCAAGCAGGCTGCCGCGCACCAGGGCGTAGGCCCCCACCCGCACGTTGTCACCCAGTTGGCAAAACTCGAGCCGGGCCGTGGGGTGGATGTCGCAGTTGCGCCCGATGCGATTGAAACTTTTGGCCGCCGACCACTTGAAGCCGGGCACGCGGGCGCCCGAGAGAAGGCCGCCTAAGCCCGTGGCCAAAAGCTTGCCGGCGGTCCAAAACTTGCGCCCTAAAATGGTCTCCACCCAGTGGATCTGAATGGACAGCTGGTTGGCCCAAAGCCGATGCACCCAATGGCCGATCTCCATGACCACGCTGGAGGTCACCGGATGTTCGTAGTGACTGTAGCCGACGATGTTGGGCGGCGTGGGTACGCCGACAACCTTTTCCTTGAACCGCGCCCTCACCGGTCGGGCCTCCGCCATCAGCTGCTTCAGCTCGGCCTCGGAGCCCGGCACCGAATCGCCCTCTAAAACGTAAAGTCGATACAGCGCCAACTTCTCGCCATCCACCTCCGCCTCATCGAGTTTTTGCAAAGGTCGAGTGCGCTTGACCAACAAGCTTTCCGCCGGCAAGCCACAACGCAAGCCTCCGCCAGCCTTGGCCTGGCGCATCAAATCGTCAAAAACCCGCTTGGTGAAAAACACATCGTCATAGGTCAACACAAAGCGACGGTCCATGATCTCGGCCACCGACTCGACAAAGATCACCTCCAACCCCGCCCCACCCATGACCCGCCGCTGGATATCAGCCAGCCGCTCGTTGCCGATCATGGACTCAGACACGGGATCGCCGAAAGGCGCGATGCGCTTGCCGCTTGGGAGTACGTAAGCTTTCATGCGTCATTCCCTTCGAGTGTGCCCATCTGTTTCTTGGCGAGTTCTGCCTCAAGTTCCTCCACGGAGGGAAGTATTCCCTTGAGATCCTCGGGCAATGACTCCACCAGCCTGGTCTCCCAGCCCGCAACGCCTATAGGTTTGTTCATATCGCGCAGGGCGTACTCGACGACCACATCGTCCTTGGTTTTGCACAGCAAGATGCCCACCGTGGGCTGGTCAGCCTCGTGTCGTAGCAAATCATCCACCGCGGAAAGATAGAAGTTCAGCTTGCCTGCATACTCGGGCTTAAAGCCTTTTGCCTTCAGCTCTATCACCACATAACAACGCAGCTTGACGTGATAAAAAAGCATGTCGAGATAGAAATCCTGCTCCCCGACACTCAAGTGAACCTGTGTACCCATAAATGCAAAGCCGACGCCCAACTCCACGAGGAAATCGCGGATGTGTTCCACAAGGCCTCGCTCCAATTCGCGCTCATGTGCGTCGCCCGCGAGAGTGAGAAAATCGAAACAGTATGGGTCCTTGGTGATCTGTTGAGCGAGGTCGGATTGGGACGGCGGCAAGGTGCGCTCGAAGTTGCTGAGCGCCTGGCCTTGGCGCTGGTGGCGACTCTGCTCGATCTGGACACCGAGGATAGCCCGAGACCACCCATGGATCCGCGTGAACTCCACATAGAAACGTCTTGCCTCGGGCTCCTTGACCTTCTGGATGATGACGACGTTATGAAACCAGGGGATTTGTGCAGCAGCCTGCTGCACAAACTCCTCGTCGGGCCAAGCCTCGGCAAAAGCCCGCATATATTTGAGATTTCTGGCCGAGAAGCCCCTCATCTCCGGGAAGGCCCTACGCAAATCCTTCGCCACCTGGACCACCACCTTGGCACCCCAGCCAAGCCTCTCCTGCCGGCTGAGGATGTCCTTGCCGATGCGCCAGTACAAAAGCACCAACTCCTGGTTAACCGAAAGCGATGCCCGAATCTGGGCTGTGCGCACGCGCTCCTTAATGGCTTCGACGAAGGACAGGTAGTCGGCGGAGAGGACGATATCGCTCATGCGGGTGTATCCAGTCGCTCGTTGCCGATCATGGACTCAGACACGGGATCGCCGAAAGGCGAAATGCGCTTGCCGCTTGGGAGTACGTAAGCTTTCATGTTGTCAGGCTATCCGCGCCGCGACCAATCTGTCAACGAAGGAGCCTGGCTTCTTGCCGCGCGATGCGCCTCTTGTTAGCATGCGCCCATGAAGCTTGGCTGCAATATCACCTCGTGGCTCATCCTGGTCATGTTCTCGCTGACACCGCTTGCAGCCCAGGCTCGCCGACTGGACCTGAAGCCGGTCACCATCGAAGCGGATCACGTGATGGGCAAGACCGAAAAACCCAAGCCCAAGCCACAAATCGATCCCGAAGTTCTGGCCCAAGCAGAAAGTTTGCTCGACGAGGCCCTGAGCATGCTTTCTTTGGGCCGCTATGAAAACGCACGTACTCTTTTGGCCCAGGCCAAGAAGATTCATCCGGATCATTCAGGCGTACTCCGAGCAAGCGCTCGCACCCTCTTGACCCTGGGATACCTGAAATGGAACGAGGACATGGCACTGGAAGCCCAAGACGATCTAACCCGGGCCCGAAAGCTCCGCCCCAAAGACATGGCCCTTGTCGAAATGGAGCGACTCGTCCAAAACCTGGTCGGCCGCATCCAGCGACTAAAACGCCCCCGCAAAAAACCCAAGGCAGCTGCCGCCAAAATCGATTAACGAGAATAACGCAACAACGTCCCCCTCAATCTTGGCAAAGGACTGGCCCTGTGGTAGACCGGTTCCTGTTATGGATCCTGAAAAACTTGCCAAGGCTTACGAAGACACCATCTTCCCCCACTGGGATGAGCCCTTCACCCGGATGCTGCTGGAGAACTTTCCGGAGACGCTGCCGGCAAAACCCATGCTCCTGGACCTGGCCTGCAGCACGGGCCACTTGACCGAAAAGCTTTTGGGCCGACTTGCCGAGGGCGGCCGTGTTATTGCCATCGACGACATCCGTGAGTTGATGGAAATCGGCAGACACAAGGTCTTGGACTTTGACCGCAAGCAGGTCTTCTTCAAGAAAGAACCCCCGGATCATCTCTCTTTTGCCGACGAAACCTTCGATGCGGTTTTGGCCGCGGGTCTACCGCCCAAATACGAAATATTGAAGGTGCTTGGCGAGGCCCGGCGCCTGATGCTGCCCGGCGCTTTTCTGCGCCTGGGCGTGGCCATGGAAGGCAGTTTCCAGGAAGTTTTTGACGTCTTCCGCGAAGTCTTAGAAAAAGAAGATCTGACCCAAACCCAAGACGCCCTGGATCAACTCATCCGCCGCATGCCCAACAAGGCCACATGCACGGCGATGCTTGAGGAAGCACAGCTCGAAGACATCGACGTGCGCACAGAAAACTTCAACATTCCCTTCCCCGGCGCCCTGCCCCTCCTGCAGTCACCCCTGGTGCGGGAATACTGCTTGGATGCCTGCATCAAGCTCATCCCGGATCGTTCCTGGCGCGAGGGTGTCTTGGCCGGCATGATTCGCTCCTTGGATACCTATTTTCCCGATGGCTTTGAGCTGAGCTTGAATCTGGGCGTCATGGAAGCCACCCGCGCCTGAAATCACATCATCGGTTTTTTCTGCGGTCCAAATCGAAGGCCTGCACTTTGCGGATCAGGTTGCGCCTTGAAATACCCAGGCTATCCGCCGCTTTGGTCTTGTTCCAGCGCGAGCGCTTCAGGTGGTCGAGAATCATGGTGCGCTCTAAGCGCTCCACCGCCTCGTGCAAAGAGGGCGCCTGCTCTCGAGGCCCACCGGGGGCCGCGCCGCCCGGGTAGATCTCATAACGAATGCGCGAAGACAGAAACTCTTCGCCGATGACCTCGCTGTCGCCTTGAAGCACCAGCAAACGCTCGATTTCGTTCTCCAACTCGCGCACGTTGCCCGGCCAGTTGAAATCCATCATGCGATCCAGGCAATCGCTGGACAGACGAGTCTTGCTCTCGGGGCCATGACGCGCCAGAAAGTGATCGACCAGCATCGGCAGATCCTCCAGGCGATCACGCAGAGGGGGCAGGGACAATGTGACCACGTTGATGCGATAGTAGAGATCCTCGCGGTACAAACCCTGGTCCACCATGCTCTTCAGGTCCCGATTCGTGGCGGCGATGATTCGCACGTCCACTTTTCTGGTCTGGGTGGAGCCCACCGGGATAAAGGTGCCCTCTTGCAGGACGCGCAGAAGCTTCACCTGCAAGGTGGGACTCATGTCGCCGATCTCGTCCAAAAAGAAGGTTCCACCGTCCGCCACTTCGAACAAGCCCTTCTTGGTGCCCACGGCACCCGTGAAAGCACCCCGGGCGTGGCCGAAGAGCTCGCTATCCAGAAGATTGTCGTTGAAGGCTGAGCAGTTCTGCACAATGAAGGGCTTGTCTTTGCGATCCGAATGGAAGTGAAGAGCCCGAGCCACCAACTCTTTGCCCGTGCCGTTCTCGCCCAGGATGAGCACGCTGGAATCACTGGCCGCCACCTTATCCAGGGTGCGGTATAGTGATCGCATAGCCGGACTCTTGCCGATGAGCTGCCCGTATTCGGAGCGTTCCGCCAATTCCCGGGTCAGGCGATCCAGACGCCGTTCTTTGCGGGTCACCTCTTCGCGAAAAATCAATATCTCGTTGACCACCAGCTCCAAAAGATCCTGGAGCAAGCGCTCGCCTTCAGAGCTGAGCACGGGGGTGCGCTCCAGAGCCCGGCGCAGATCGTCTTTGGGGATGGATAGGTCCGCACAACGCGCAAGCACTTCTAGGCTCTGGGCCTCGCGCGTTTCTTCGCGCAGGAATCCGCCGGCCAATAGCAAACCTTCAAACTGTCCGTCCATGCTTACGGGCACGTAGGGCTCGAACAGGCCTGCATGGCAACTCATGCAGGCCGGGCCCGGTTTCTCGGCCCCGGCCCGGTGGTGCTCGATCATCTGCTGAGCCACGGCATCGCAGCGCCTTCGCCCCTCGGGCGTACGTCGCAAGAGATCACAAAACGGGCGAACGGTAGCGTATCGCTGGATGGTGGGGGTGTCGATCAGCCGACCTCGCTCGTCCGCGAAGCCCACGCCCAGGTTCCAACGTTGGTTAATCATCTCGGCCATGCGCCCAATAACACGCAGACCCGCCAATTCGCTCCAATCCAACATGATGAAGCTTGGATAGCACGAAGCCCGAACCCGAGGCAAATTCACACCCCAGATCATTGACCCGGATAAACAAATGGTGCACATTGAGCGCCATGAAGGCGTTTGGCTACAAGTTGATTTTCGTGATCTTGGCATCCGGCTTGTTCGCTTGCAGCGACAAAATGGAGGCCCACTTGGAGAAATACGCCGACCCCAAGACCGACCAGCCCAAAGAGCTGCCGCCGCCGCCGGATGTTTATTCCTTGAGCGATTCAGAGGAAGTGGCCGACCGCATCCACGCCATGACCTTCGACGAGGTGGCCCAGCGCTTAGGCGCCCACCGCTACCAGGGTAAAGTAGACTTCATCTTCACCAGAGAAAAAGAGCGGGTACAACTAAAGGAAAGCGCCCTTATCGTATTGGCCCACAACGGCGACTTCCGGATCAAGGTGGACAACAAAGGCGACCAGGGCTACGAGATGGTCTATTCGGGCGGTGATTTGTTCGTTCGCAACCGTTACAGCCCCTACCACAAGCGCAGCCAATTGGACGGACTGCACACGAAATGGCGAAACAAGGCATACGACGCATGGGGATCCATCTACCGCCTCTTCCGCGGCGGCCTGCACTTTGCGAAGCAAGGCCTGACCCGCCACCACGGACGCGACGGATTGGCTTTCCGCATCGGCCTGGCCGCCGAGGGGCCCCATCTTTCGGGCAGTCCCGAGCCAGTCAAGACGCCCAAGGGCGTGACAGAGTATGTCTACCCCATTCAGCCCACCCCGGCTGATCGGGATCACTGGCGGGACAAGGCCGTGGCCCAATCAGCCGAAGGCCGACTGGTGGTAGACGCGGACAATGGCTGCATTCTCTTTGTGGAATTTTCAGGCAAGCTGGCCTGGCAAGGTGAGCAGGGCGAGGCCATGCGCTTGACGGTCAAGGCGGATATCAGCGCCGACGGATTCGGCAACCCGCCTTCCATCCCTGCCCCCGGGGCAGATCAGATTGAGCCCCTGCCCGAACGCATTGCCGTGGACACCCGCCCCCTGGATCCTTTCTATGGTAAGGGCTACACGGCTCGACTGGGCGCACCAGCCGGTGTGGCCGCCAATCGAGCCAACGACAAAAAAGAAGAAAAAAGCGGAGGTTCCCCATCGAAGCCCTGAGTTTGGCCCGAGCACTGCTAGAACTGGCCGAAGAGAAAAAAGCACGAAGACCTCGCCTGCTGGACTTGCGAGGCATGAACTCCTACACGGACTTTATCCTTTTGCTTAGCGCAACCAGCGATCGACACGCCCGCGCATTGGCAGACCACCTGCAGCGGGAAATGCGCGAACACAAACAACACGCATTGGGTAAAGAAGGCTACGAGACCGGACAGTGGATATTGGTGGATTTCGGTGACGTGATCGTACACATTCTCCAGGAGATCTCCCGCGACTACTACGATCTGGATGGCCTGTGGATCGACGCCAAAAAAGTAGCGAAGGAAAAGCCCCCAGCAAGCTGAAGGCCCCTCTTGAGGGCCTCCGGCACTTGGCCGGTTCCCTCATAGACCTCCTCTTGCCACAGCGTTGCCCTGTTTGCGAAGACCTGCTCACGGATCCGGAACAGCTCATCTGCTCGGCCTGCCGCTTCGGCTTCGAGGTCATCGACGCCCCTTTTTGTCCGCGCTGTGCTTTGCCCATGACTCAAGAAAATGTCCCCTGCGCCCATTGCGCCATACAGCCCATGGGCTTGGACGCTCTGCGCTGCGGCTTCGCCTATGGTGGCAGCCTGCAAGAAGCCATCATGGCGCTGAAATTCGGCAGGCGACGAGAATTGGCCCGGCCCCTTGCGCAGTTGAGCCTCACGGCCGCTTTGGACTTGCCCGATGACGTGGAACTCTTATTGCCCGTGCCCCTGCACAAGACGCGCTTCGTGCAACGCGGCTTTGACCAGGCCGCCCTGATTGCTCTTGAACTGGGCCGCATCAAGGGCCTGCCCGTCTTGTTGGGGGGCCTTCGACGCATTCGAGCCACAGACCCACAAGGCCAATCCCGAGACCAGCGTGCCCGTTTCTCAAACGTCGCCGGGGCCTTCGTCGCGGGAAAACCCAGGCATATCAAAGACAAAGCAATCTGCCTGGTGGACGATGTGGTCACCACGGGTGCCACCATGGCCAGTTGCGCAGGCGTCATACGCGAGGCTGGCGCGGCCCGAATCACGGGATTCGCGGTGGGTCGCACACTTCCAGACCTTTGATCACATTGGTGCGGAAATCCATAAGTACTGCGCTTTTCCGCTTGGCGGACTTGACGAGATCGGTTCAGAACCCCTAGAATCGACACACAAATTGGATACCGTGTAGGAGATGAACGATGAAAAATATTTCGATGCTGATTTCCATGATGATGGCACTTGCTCTTTTTGTGCTGCCGACCGCTTGCTCCTCCGATGAAAACCCACCCGATGGGGGCACAATCGTCGACAGCGGAGACGAAGACGGCGGCGAATGCGCCGTGGTTTGTCAAAGCACCACGGATTGTTGCTCGGGTGAAGAATGCATCGGCGGCATCTGCACGGCCGGCGACACATGCCCCTCGGGCTGCAACTACGAATGCGACAAGGCAAGCAATCAGCATTGCAACGCCGCCAGCAAAAAATGCGAAGACGGCCTGGACACCGATCCCTGTGTCACCGACTGCGATTGTTACACCGGCGAGAATTGCATCAGCGGCACTTGCCAAGCCAGCGGCGGCGACGAGACCCACTGCACGATCGACGAGGAATGCCCGGAAGGCGAAATTTGCCGCGAGGGCAGCTGTCGGCCGGAAGCCTGTGTGACCCGGGAAGATTGCGCCGGGGCCACCTGCCTGATCTGCCGCAACGGTCAATGCACTGCGCCCCCGGCCATCTGCCAGGGCGACGACGACTGCTGCTGGGGATTCTCCTGCAACTTCGGATCCTGCATCCCGGACAGCGAAGGATGCCGTTCGGACAGCGATTGCCTGGATCCCGAGTTCCCCCTCTGCGGCCCCGATGGACTGTGCATCTACGAATGCGTCCAGGACATCGACTGCCCGCTGGAAGGCTACGTCTGCGTGGAGCACCACTGTCAGTCCTCCGGCTGCACGCCCCAATCCTGCCCCCCCCAGACCTGGTGTAATACCGCCACCGGCGAATGCCTGCCCGGCTGCGACTCCAACGACGACTGCATCTCGCCGGAAACCTGCAACTACACGACCCACGCCTGCGGCCTGACCGATTGCTGCGGCGGCATCTGCACGCCCGATGAGCAGTACTGCGATTCGCTCACCTGTCAATGCGTCGATCTCTGCGGCAGCAACGCGGACTGCCCACCCAACTTCATCTGCGACACGGGCACGGGCAAGTGCAT
>JAUVAM010000016.1 GCA_030591745.1 Deltaproteobacteria bacterium | reverse complement strand
GCCGGTGCGGGCAGCGGCAAAACCCGGGTCATCACCCATCGCATCGCCTACATGATCGAGCAAGGTGTGCCGGCCGAACAGATCTTGGCCGTGACTTTCACCAACAAGGCCGCCGCCGAAATGCGCGAAAGACTTAAGGCCATGGTGGGCAGGGTGGTGGAGAAAGTCACCTTGCGCACCTTTCACGCCCTGGGCTTGTCCATGCTGCGGGAAGAAGCAGCGCATCGGCGTCGAGCCGGTCGTTTCGTCATTTTCGATCAAGGTGATCAGATGGCTTGCCTGCGGGAGATCTCAGGCCGGCTGCGCATGGATCGCAGCTTTGATTTGGGGGCGGTGGCCAGTCGCATCAGCGCATACAAGAATGCGTTCATATCGCCGGAGGCGATGGAGGCCTCGGAAGACCCTTATGAGCAAGCCACCCAGGCCTTCTATCCTGCCTATTTGGAGATGCTCGAAGCCCAGGCGGCTGTGGATTTTGACGATCTGGTTTGCAAACCCACGCAGATGATGGAGCGCTCCAAGGCCTGCAGGCGCCGCTGGTCGGATCGCTTTCAGCGGGTGCTGGTCGACGAGTATCAGGATACCAACTCGGCCCAGTTGCGCATGCTGCGGGCCATCGCAGGCGAGCACATGAATCTATGTGTGGTGGGCGATGATGATCAGTCCATCTATGGTTGGCGGGGCGCCGAGGTGAAAAATATTCTGCAGTTCGCCACCGATTTTCCCGGCGGCCGCAGCGTCTTTCTTCAGCGCAACTACCGTTCGGTGGCCAAGGTGCTCGAGCTGGCCAATGCAGTCATTGAGGCCAACCCGGATCGGCATCCCAAGAGCCTGTTGGCCACCCGGGAACAAGGCCCCACAGTCCGCCTGGTGGTCAGTGAGGACGGCGAGAAGGAAGCGGCCTGGGTGGGCGATTTGATTCGAGATCGGGTGGATGCCGGCGGTTGCCGACTCGATGGGGTCGCCATTCTCTATCGCTCCAACAAGTTGGCGCGGGCTTTCGAGGCGGCCCTTCGAGCCCGGGATCTCTCCTATCGGGTTTTGGGTGGGCGTTCATTTTTCGATCGCAAAGAGGTCAAGGACTTGCTGGCCTATTTGCGCTTGGCGATACATCCCGTCGATTCTTTGAGTTTGCGGCGCATCATCAATGTGCCGGCCCGCGGCATCGGAGCCCAAACCGTAGCCAAGCTTGCTGCCTGGGCCGAACAGAGGAACCTGCCTGTCTCGAAAGCGGTGGAGCAAGCGAGTCAGGTGCTCGGTGAAGGGGATCGGGTGCTGCCGGCGGTTCGGCAGTTTTCCGAGTTGATGGTCGGCCATCGCAAAAGTCTCCGCAAAGGGCCTCTGGTCGGGGCCGTGCGTTCCCTCTTGGTGCAAATCGGTCTGCATCAATCGGTCATCAAGTCTTCGAACACAGGGGATGCGGCGGAAAAACGTTGGGCCGGGGTTGAGGATTTTCTAATCGGGCTGGAAGGATATGAAAAATCGGCGACCAAACCCAGCCTGCGAGAGTATCTGCATCAGCTCAGCCTGAACGAGTTGGATAGCGACAAAGACAAGGAAGATGAAGGGCGCGGTCTCATTACCCTCTCCAGTCTTCATGGGGCCAAGGGCCTTGAGTTTTCCTTGGTCTTTTTGGTGGGGGCCGAAGAGGGCTATCTTCCTCATGCCAGGGTGATGAATCCCTCGATCAGCGACGTGGATGTCGGGGACCTGGCCGAGGAGCGGCGTCTTTGTTATGTCGGCATCACCCGGGCCAAGGATGAGTTGATCATCACCCGGGCCGCAAGCCGGGTGGTGCGAGGCAAGGCCCGCGAGCGGGTCGTCAGCCGCTACCTCGCCGATTTGGATGAGTCCTTGCTCGAGGTCGAGGATCAGACCGCGCCCGTTGACGAAAGTACGGCGATGGAGCACCTGTCGCGCATTCGAGCCATGTTAAATAAATAGCGTATTGTTCAGGCTGGAAATTATCGACTCAGCAGGGCTTCGATTTTTTCTCGAAGCTCTGTGGTCTCTTCTGGATCGTCGATGACGGCGTCGGGCTGTACGATTTCTTCGATGTCCTTGGGCACGGACAAGAGCAGGATGGGGACGGATTCGGTGCGTTCGTGGCCGCGGATGGTCTCCACCAATTCCTGGCAGTGGTCTTGGGCCGCCCAATGATCCAGCACCAGCAGGTCGGGTGGCTTGGCACCCATGCTGATAAGCGCTTTGGCGCAGCTGTCAGAGAAGTCGCAGCGCCAAGGGCCGTCTTGCAAGGCCTGTTGCAGGATGCGGTAGCGATTTTCGTCTCGCGCAACGACCATGATGTTTGCTTTTTGCCCCAGGGCGTTTGTGTCAATCCCATTGTCGCGCATGAAGCCGATCACTTGCTCGCGGGTCACTCGCCAACGCCCGGTTGCCGGGTTCTGCTCAGCGTGTAGGCGTCCATTGGCCAAATAGGCCCTGATCGTGCGGGGTGGAATGCCCAAAAGGCGCGCTACCTGTCCGCTGGTGTAGTTATTTTGCATCATGACCCATGTTCCCCTTTGCTTCCCATTCCATCATTTGGCGGCGTTTTTCAAGTACTTCCGGATAGCGCTGCAGGTGGGTCAAAATCTCAAGCTTGCGCTCTACGATGTGTTTGTCTGGAGCACTTGTGCGTTGTTTGAGATAGGTCTTGAAAGCGGCCACGGCCGGTGCCGGGCTGTTTTGGCTGTCCGGCTCTTCGATCAGGAGTCGCAGATGCTTTTCGTAGAGGCTTTCGGCCAAGACGATCCAGGCGTTTGGATAGTTGTTTTGGATGTCTGTTGCCTTTTGCAGTGGAGCGATGGCCTTGTCATAGCGCTTGAGCATCCAGAGGATTCGGCCTTGTTGATAGTGGGCGTCGGCCCGGGATGGATCGAGCAGAGCGACCCGGGTGAAGGCTTCAAGGGCTTCGTCGAAACGATGTCGTTCGGCAAGGCAAATGCCCTGGTGAAAGTTGGCCTCTGGGTGCCTGGGCTGAATCTCCAGGGCTTCCGCCAAAATTTTTAGCGCCGTGTCATATTTTCCTTGGTTCATCAGATCCACGGCTTCATCGTTCAGGCGATTGGCCCGGGTCATGTAGCGATAGGTCAATTGGCCGGCCACCAGGCCCAGCAGGAAAACGAGGAGCACCAAGCCCAGTTTGATCTTTCCGCTTTGGTCTTGCCGAAGAGTCATGAGCTGAAGATTCATAAATCATCCTCCTGAGCCAAGCGGGCCAGGATCAACTTGGCGTGCTTGACCGATCGCTTCTGCCAGTTCCAGACCAGGGCTGTTTGTTCTTCCGGGCTCAAGTCGCCGTGTCGGCCCAGCAATCGCTCTCGTTGCCGCGCGGCAATGGCCAGGGTGATGGCGGCTGCCACCGAGATGTTGAAACTTTCGGAAAAGCCGTGCATGGGGATGTGAAAGGTGCCGTTGGCCGCTTCCCTGAGTTTGGCCGAAGCACCTCGATGCTCGTTGCCGAAGACCAGGGCCAGTCGTTTTTGAAAGGGAACCTGGTCGACCGGGATACTGTCTTTGCTCGCATCGGCCACCCAAAGTTCGTGCTTGGAAGCCCGCAGGGTGTCGATGGCATTTTTCGGACCGGCATGCCGATGGATGTCCAGCCACTTTTCGCAGCCCTGGGATATCTTGGAGCGGACGCGAAAACGGCCCTGGGACTCGATGACGTGCAAATCCAGCAAGCCGAAGGCGTCGCAGGATCGCACCACCGCCGAGAGGTTGTGGGGATCGTGTACTCCGTCGAGCAGCACCGTCAGGCCTCGGGTGCGATACGCAGCCACTTCGCGCAGACGCTCGGAGCGTCCTTCGAGCATAAAGGGCTCAAGGAGGGTTTGTTTGGGCTCATGTGCCGCCATGTATGAAACCTTGCCAGCCGAGCGAATGGAGGTCAAGGGTGCTTTGACGCAATCTTCTCCGAAGACAGAAATGCCTTGATCCTTTGGGATGCGGGACTATATATCCTGTAATGGAACTTTGTGGATTCGAATGACGCCCCCTGGGGCGAAAGGATGGCGTTATGGATATCAGGATCGATCAGGTCGACCCCGCCAATCGCAAACCCATAGAGAAAGATCCCAGCAAATTGGGTTTTGGTCGGATGTTCAGCGACCACATGTTTGAAATGAACTACAACCCGGATCAAGGCTGGCATGATCCCCGCATTGTGCCGTATCACTCTTTGGCGCTGGACCCGGCCACCATGGTGCTGCATTACGGGCAGGAAGCCTTTGAGGGAATGAAAGCTTACCACGGCGGTGACGGAGGGGTGTATTTGTTCCGCTACAAGGACAACCTGTCCCGCTTGAATCGATCTTGTCGGCGACTGGTCATGCCGGAATTGCCGGAAGATGTGGTGCAGGAAGCCCTCAAAAAGCTGGTCTTGTTGGAGAAAGCCTGGATTCCTGAAAGCCCAGGCTGTGCCATGTACATTCGGCCCAACATCATCGCCACCGACCCCTTCCTGGGCGTCAGGCCTTCGAACAATTACCTGTTTTATATCATCGTCGGTCCGGTGGGCGCTTACTATGCGGAAGGCTTCAACCCCGTCAGCATTTTTGTGTCCGACGAGTATGTGCGGGCCGTGCGAGGGGGTGTGGGGGACGCCAAGACGGCGGGCAACTACGCGGCAAGCTTGTTGGCCCAGAAGGAAGCCCAGGACAAGGGCTTCACGCAGGTGCTTTGGCTCGACGCCATCGAGCGGAAGTACATCGAAGAAGTGGGCACCATGAACATCTTTTTCAAGATGGGCGATGAGGTGTTCACCAGTCCCTTGACCGGTACCATTTTGCCGGGTGTGACCCGGGATTCCGTCATCCAGATGCTGAAGAAGTGGGGCCTGACGGTTAAGGAGCAACAACTCAGCATCGATGAGGCCATCGCGGGGATTAAGGACGGAAGCTGCACGGAGATTTTCGGCTCAGGCACGGCAGCCATCATTTCACCGGTTAAGTCCATCCATTACAAGGGTTCGGACTACCAGGTAGGCGACGGCACGACCGGTGCCCTGTCGCAGAAACTCTACGATACCATTTTGAGCATGCAGATCGGCCAAGAGCCCGATCCCTTCGGTTGGGTCGAGCGCATCGATACCTGAAGCACGAGTAAAGAACCTATTCGTCCACTCGCAGCAGGATGCCGGTGATGTTGTCTTTGCCGCCTCTGTCCAAGGCGAGCTTGATGAGTCGTTGCATGGAGCCGTCTAAGTCCGCTGAATCCACAAGACGGCTCACGTCATCTTGTCTGAAGTAACCGTGCATGCCGTCGGAGCAAAGCAAGAAGATATCGCCCGTTTCGTGGCGCAGCATGCGGGTCTCAACTTCCACGTAGTCTTTGGAACCCACAGCCCTGAGCAGTACGTTGGAGTACTTGGATTTGCTCGCCTGCTCGGCGGTCATCTTGCCCGAGGCCACCATGGCCGCCACATAGGTGTGGTCTTGCGTCACCAGGGCGGTTCGGTCGCCACGCAACATGTAGATGCGGCTGTCCCCCACATGGGCGATGAACGTTGCGGCCGGCCGAAGCAACATGGCCGACATGGTGGTACCCATGCCCTTGCGGCTTGGATCGATCTCGCTCATGCCGAAGACTTGATAGGCGGCCAGGCGAATGGATTGCTCCATGACCCGTCTCAGGGCGTCGGCGTTGTCATTGTTTGGATCGGCTTCGAAGTCGTTATAGACGTGGATTTGGGACAAGAGGGTGTCTCGCACCGTCTCCACCGCTTCGGCGCTGGCCACCTCGCCCGCGGCGTGACCGCCCATGCCGTCGGCCACGGCGTAAAGACCCAGCTCCTCGTCGACCAGGTAGGCATCTTCGTTGTGTTCGCGGCGCAAACCAACATCGGTTTGGGCAAAGGATGTAGTCTTCATGGGGCCTCCGAGGCTTCGGATTCTCGTTGAGGCAAGAACGCATGTCAAGGACCGATGCGGTGCTACGTGAGTATGTCCATGTGGCACAGGGATTGATTCAAGAAGCGACATGCTGTAAGTCTCTTCCGATTCCTATTCACTGGAGGTTGTGCGTATGCGAAGTCTCGCCTTGAGGCTTTTATTTGGGGGGCTCATCCTGGGCCTGTTGGTACCGGCCTGCACTCCGGCAAAGAAGGTCAAACCCGATCCGGCCATCAAGGCCGCCCAGTCTGCCAGACCCCTGACGCCTATCCAGCAAGCCCGTCGTATTGAAGTCATGCTGGAGGAGAAAGATCGCTTATTGGCGGATGAGCCCTCGGCCCACCGTTATGTTAAGCAGAAACTCACGGGGCTCTTGGGTAGGCGATTAATGGAGTTTGGGTTCGATGAGGCCCGGGCCGCCTTGCTTGCCAGCAAGGCTGAGTTTGTAGGGGTCGCGGCGCGTGGGCACCAGGAAAAAGTCAAAACGGACACCGGCGTCGAGGAAAAGGTGATTTGGGATGTGGGTGGGAAGTTGCTCATCGATCTGGACGAGGGGCAGATCGCGGGCCTGGCGAAGAGGCTCGATGGATTGGCCCTGGATAGCTTGAGCGCCGTCGAGCAGATGATTGGCTACCTCAAGGGTTTCACCGCTTTGTCGCCCGACCGCGTGGTCTTGGCGCGCTTGCGTTTGCGGGTGGCTGACCGCTGGGCCGGATTGCTTGGGCCCACGACCAAGGCGGTACTTGACAGGCCTGTATTGCCCTTGGTCGATACCATGGCGGCCTTGGAGGACGTGGCTGGACGCATGCGGGCTTTTCATCAGTCTTTTCCGGATCATGCCGCCCATTCGCGCTTGGAGAAGCAATTCATCCTGGCGGCTTTGCGGGCGATTGAGGCTGTCGGTATTCAAGCAGACAAGCAAGAGGCCCTGGATGCAAGGCTCGCTGAATTGAAGGCCATGGCCGGGGACATCATGCCCAAGCTTATGCTTTTTTTGGAGCGCAAAGTGGAATTGGCTTGGCGGGATAGGCTCACCAAGTTGGACGGGACCGAAAAGTCCTTTGCCAAGGTGCGGGATGACTTTGTGGTCTACTTGCGGCGTTTTCCCAAGAGCGAGTTTTATCCGGAACTCGAAAAGCGTTTTTTGAAAAAGTGGTCCAAGGCCTTGATCCGACAGCAGGTCGCCGACATGAATGGACTTTCAGCCATGCTTGGCGAGGCCCGTTTGATGAAGGAGCGCTTCAGTCACTTCAAGGGTCTGCCTGGGGTCGATGCCGCAGTGGGCAAGCGCTGCGTGGCGGTGCTGGCCAGGGTGGCGGTACCCGACTTGCCGGCCTGGGCGCGGGTAGAGCGTCTGCTCTCAGCTTGTGAGGCCTATCTGCCTCCGGGCAACAAGACGGTCAACATGCGCGGCCGGCTTGAGCGCCTGGGTTCGTCCCTGACCAAGGCCAGAGACGATTTGGCCGAGCGTGAAGCCTTAGGGGATCTGGCTTTTCTTTTCGAGTGGGACGCAGGCGTTCGTGAGCTGGCTTTTGGAAAAGAGCGGAAACATTTTCCCGGCCAGAATCGTTTTGCCAAGCTATGGGAGGCGGGACGGGATGCAGGCGAACAATGTCGATGCAGCTTGGACCCGGATTTGCCTTGTCGTCTGTTTGAGGTGAATGGTCCGGCCGGTGGTTTCGAGGTCGTGGTGCGTTTTTACGACGGCAAGCTCTCCGGGGTGGACCTTTGCCAGCTTTATGCCGGACCCCGTGTGCCGCTGGTCTATCGTTTTTTCTCACGGGCTCATGGCCGGCGTCATTCCAAGCGTGATGCGGCTATGTTTCAATCCGGCCAGGGAAAGATAAGCGCGCTGCGTTTCGGGCAAAACGACAAATTGCAGGTCGTGCTTGAGCGGGCTCAGGACATGGTTACCGTCAAGTATCGGAACGCCGAATTGGAGGCGAAGGCTCATCAGGATGGGCTGGCAGCCAAAGCCGAGGCAGGCCAAGTGGGTCGCAAGGTCCGTACAGAGCGGATTGAGCGTGGATGGGAAGCGGGGGATTGTGTGCGCTGGGATTGCCGCCCAGCCTGTAGTTTCCTTGGCAATGTTCGCAGTAAGGCCAAGGGGCGCTACGAGGTGGCCATCACCGATTCTTTTGACGATCCGCGCAAGGTGGGAAGGATTATCTGGGTTGAGCAAGAGCGGCTTTACGATTGCGCTAAGTGATCTTGAGCCGCCAGTCTGCAAGTGATAGGATTGTCCAAAAGGGGGCGGACTCCGATAATTTAGGAGTGTGCCGTTGATGATAAGAATATTCGTGTTGAGTTGCTTGCTATGCTTGACCGCCCCTTCCCTGGGGGCGGACCTCGCACCCCCTATTCGTCTGACCTTTTGTGGCATGAACGACTTTCATGGGGCACTGGAGGCTCGCCACGCAAGGGTCGTGGGCGGACGGCAAGTGGGCGGCATCGACATCATCGCCGCATACATCAAGGCCCTGCGTCGGGCCAATCCCGGGGGCCTGCTTTTGGCCGATGCCGGGGATCTCTACCAGGGAACACTCCTCTCGGCTGCCAGTGAAGGCGCGGCGGTCGTGGAGTTTTATAACGAGCTTGGTTTTGACGCAGTGGCCGTGGGCAACCACGACTTTGATTTCGGCCCCAAGGGTTATCATAGCACCCCCAATACCCCGGATGAAGACGCCCTGGGCGTGTTGAAGGAACGCGTGAAACAAGCACGTTTTCCCTTTCTTGCAGCCAATATCTACGTCCGGGAGACCGGCAAACCCCTGGCCTTGAAAAATCTCAAGCCCTACACCATCGTTGAACGCAAGGGCGTGAAAATCGCCTTGGTGGGCTTGACCTCCGAGGACACGCCCCTGACCACCCACCCGGCCAACGTGCGCAGTCTGGAATTCAAGCCCATGTTGCAGGAGCTGCAGCGGGTCTTGCCAGAGGTACGCAAAGCGGGGGCCACGGTGGTCATTTTGTTGGTGCATGCCGGGGTGGGGGTTCATGAAGAAAGCGGTGACCTGCACGGCCCGGTGGCTGAGCTGGCCCGGTCTTTGAAGCCCGGCGAGGTGGATCTGATTCTCTCGGGACACTGGCATCTGCCGGTGGCTGGTGAGGTCAATGGCATTCCCATTCTTCAGACCTGGTCCAGCGGATTGTCCTTTGCCAGGGCTGATCTCTTAGTGGATCCCGAGAGCAAGCGAGTCATGGCCGATCGGGTCAACCTGCACGACAGCACTTTTTTCTTCCGCTCGGACCGGGATGGCCGCCCCCTGATGTTCGCCGGCCGGACCATCAAGCCGGTCCCTCGATTTGTGCGCAAGCTACGTCGATTTCGCAAGAGCATCGCCCATCTTCAGAGCATTCGCTTGGGTCGGGCGGATGCGAATCTGGTCCACAAGCAGGATCTGGATTCGTCGGTGGGCAACCTGGTGACCGACGCCATGCGAGCCTCGGACGACGCCATCGATGTGGCCATGTACAACTCAGGCGGTTTGCGAACCAACATCCCCAAGGGCGTCATTACCTTCGGGCGCATCTATGAGGTGGTGCCCTTCGATAACAATTTGGTCAAGGTTTCCCTCACCGGTACTCAGGTGCGGGAGGTCTTGGAGCATGGACTCTCCGGCCCTTACGGCGTGATGGAGATTTCAGGTTTGAAGGTGGTTTTTGATCCGGACCGGCCGCCGGGCAAGCGATGTTTGTCGATTTTAACCTCGGATGGCAAGGAGGTCGAAGATCGCAAGGTCTATGTGGTGGCCACCAATGAGTTTGTTTTGAACGGAGGCGATGGCTACTTTACTTTTGCTCGAGGCAAGAACATCCAAAATACCTACACATTGATCCGGGAACTGCTGGCGCGCTATATTAAGACAAAGGGCACTGTACATCCTGACACGGGGGGGCGCTATTCGCCCAGAAAGAGCGGTCGGCGTGAGAATCCGACTGAAGCCAAAAAATAGTCGATCTGTCTTGCTGGGTTTGTTGATCCTGGCACTGGCCTGCGGTAGCAACACAACGCCGGGTCTGGAGGGATCCTACGGATTCGACACCCTGGCCTTTGTCCAGCGTTCGCATCCGGGGTTCTCGGTGGGTTTGCTGGCCCCCGATTTGTTCTTGCCCGGCGGGCGGGCGGTGGTGCTCAAGCCAGCCGCTGCCACGGGAGAGATATTCGATCTCTCCGGCCTGTCTGAAGGTGATGTCATCGGTCTGGACGTGGCACCGGATGGCGAGCGGATCGTGTTCAGCGCCCGCATGGCTGAATTCGACAGCCATCATTTGCTGGAAATGGATCTCGATCTCGTGCTTTCCGGGGAAACCTGCATCAAGGAAGATGGTGACTTGGGCCTCGCCTGTCGGCAATTGACTTTCGGGCCGGCCGACGATACCCGGCCATTTTATTTGGCCGATGGCCGCGTTGGATTCGTGCGCAGTCATCCTTGGGGGCCTGTGGATTTTCAGGGTCGGGGCCGGGCTCGAGTGCTTCACGCGGTGGAGGCGGACGGCAGCCGGGTGAGCCGGCTGGAGTACGGTCCAGGGCATGCTCTAGGCGCGCGGCCTATGCGCGATGGGACCGTGAGCCTTGTTCGGGTCACCCAGACAAACGGTGCCCTTCGCTTCGTTCCTTTAAGAATTGACCCGGCGGGTGCCGAAGCCCATTTGATCGCGGGCTCGGACATGCCTTCTTCTGCCCTGGCCCTCAACGCCCAAATTGACGATCAAGGACGAGTACTGGCTGCCTGCATTCCCAGCGCCGGTACCTTCCAGGCGGGGACGCTATGTGCACAAGAAGCAGATGGAAATTTTGTCGCCGCCTTGTCGGGCATTGCGGAAGGGGACGGCTGCTCGCCTGATGGCCGACTGCGTCATCCCGTACCCCTGGGCGAGGAACGCTACTTGGTTTCTTATGCCAAGACGCCCAACGGATGTCTGACCTCTGAAGACGAGATCCGTGGCCTGCTGCCCGATTTCGGTCTGGCTGTGTTGGACACGGCTCTGGCCGCCCGGTACCCCCTGTTCAGCGACCCGGACAAAGACGAGCTGTTTGCCAAACCGGTGAAAGAACATGCCCTATTGGATCCGGGGGTGACACCGCCGGCGCGCCCAGAAGGCAGTTGCGCGGAAGGCGGCGTGTTGCTGCAGGGTCTGGTGACGAACCCGGAAATTGTTGCGGTTCGTGTGCTCGAAGGCATCAGCGGCGCCGAGGCCCCTTTCTCCATGGAGCTTGGTGGGCGTTCCCAGGGCGCTTATTGCACAGGCCAACAAGGGCTTGAGCAACTGGCCTCGGTGGAAAATGTGGCGGCGGGGCGAGGCTACAAGCTGCGCGTGCCTTCAAAAGTGCCTCTGAAGGCGCAAATGCTGGACCGCTACGGTGCCACGCTGAGCCAAGATGTGCTGTGGTGGGGCGCCGGAAGTTGCGCTGTGCGAGGAGCCCCCGAGGGACTGGAGGCGCTTTCGACCACCGAATTGCTGGACCGACCCGAGCACCAACGGGGTTTTGATTTTCGTCGTGACATTCAGCCCATTTTGAATCGCTCTTGCGTCGCCAATGGATGCCATGACGCGGAGACCGCCGCAGGTGCATATGTGGACTTCAGCAATCGGTTGCGCGGACTGGATATGCACGACGCGGCTTCCGGTCGCGCGACCGTGGCCTACAATAATTTGATGGCCGTCGACCGTCGCCGCGACAGCCACACAGGGGTGGTCTTAGAGCAGGCTGACATCTATGTGACCCCGGGTTCGGCGAAAGACAGTCGTCTGGCCCGACGTCTAGGCGTACCTTGCAGGCTGGGTGATTGCGAAGCCGAAGACTGGGCTGCCTGGGGTGTGCCCGCAGGCTCCGTGCATCCAATGGATCAGGCCGCCTTCGATGGTCTGGTCACGCAAGGTCTTTTGACCGCGCCCTCAAACGAGGACCGTTGGTTGATCGTCGACTGGATCGATGCCGGCGCCGCATTCTACGGCAGGGGGGCCACGCCATGAGAAAACCGATTCCCCTTTTGGCGTTTTTGGGTTTGCTTCTGATGCCCCTTGGGGCCGCGGCCCAGTTGGCCGGCGCTGATCCACTGGACCGGCTCGATCCGGAACGCCATGGTGCGGGTACGCTCATCGCCGCCCTTGAAGCCTTGGACGCCTACCGACCCTCGCAGGCCGAGGCCCCGGCCCGGGAATTGCTCTCTCATCCCGAGCCCGAAGTGGCGCGTACGGCAGGATGGTTTCTCAGGCGCATGGGGCGCGCGGGGCATGGCGCCGATACGGTGGCCGCGGTTCTCGCCGACGAAAACGCCGACGCCGCCATGCGTTTTTCCGCGGTCTCGGCCTTGGGGCCCTTGCGTTACGGCTCTTCGATCGCAAGGCAGGTCTTGACCGAGTCGGAAGACCCGGCCTTGCGCAAGGCCGCCGCCAAATCCTTGGGCGAAATGCACGGCACAGGCTCTGTTGAGGCTCTTCAAGCGGCCATCAACTCGGACGCTGAATTGCCCGTGCAACGCGCGGCCGCCTGGGCCATCATTCGCCAAAGAGATGTCACGGCCGATGCCCTGGTGACCTTAACCGGGCACGGCGAAGCCGAAGTCCGTCTCCAAGTAGTCTGGGCCCTGGCCCAGCCCCGCTTTGCCTCGGCCAGCGGCATCACCGGCCACCTCCGTCGCATCCTGCAAGGCGACGCGGACTGCCGAGTACAAGCCGCGGCAGCCTGGGCCTTGGGCGAAATGGCCGACAGCCTCTCAGCTGAAGCTCTCCAACAAGCCGTAGACTCAAGCCGCTGCAGGATGGCCTCCCAGGCCGCCGCTGCCGCCCTGTCACTACTTTAGACCCGGGAAAAACCAAGGAGTCTCCATGAAGAAGTTCGCCATGTTCTCTATCCTGATGTTTCTGGCCTTCACGGGATGCAACAGCGGTGAATCGGGACCCATCGAGGGTCACGAGGGTGGAAAATGCATGGTGGATGGTCTCTGTCTTCAGGGTCTTACCTGCGTCGCAGATGTTTGCGTCAAGCCTGAGTCCTGCGATCCGGGCACCAGGGACTGCGACGGCAATCTGGAAAACGGCTGCGAAACGGAATTGGGAACGCTGACCGACTGTGCGGATTGCGGCGATGCCTGCGCCGACAGCAACGGCAGCGCAAGCTGCAACGCCGGATCCTGTGAGATTACCTGCAACGTGGGTTACGACGACTGCGATTCAGATTCCACGAACGGCTGCGAAACGGCGCTCGGCACCCTCACCGACTGCGGGGCCTGCGATGCCGCTTGTGGGGGTGAAAACGCCAGTGCCGAATGTGTGGACCTGGGCTGTGTGTTGACATGCAACGACGGCTTTCAGAATTGCGACGCCGATGCTTCCACGGGCTGCGAGACGCCGCTCGGCACCCTTCAGCACTGCGGTGGCTGCGACCAGGCCTGCGGCGAGATCAACGGAACGGCAGAATGCCTGGCGGGCGACTGCGTCTTGACTTGCAACCCCGGCTTCGACGACTGCGACAATGAACCATCCAACGGATGCGAGACGGCCATCGACACCATCGACGACTGCGGCGAATGCGGCAAGGCATGCAGCCAGCTCAATGGAACGCCCGTCTGTGCAGACAATCAGTGCGAGATCACCTGCGACCCGGGATACGTAGATTGCGACCAGGATGTCGACACCGGCTGTGAAGGTGATCTGGGGGCCAACCCCAATTGCGGTGAATGCGGCATTCTATGCGCCGGCCTTTGCAGCGATGGAGTCTGTGAGGTCTGTGACGATGCCCTGCCGATCGAATCGCTGGATCCCTTGGACGCGGCGCGAGCCATCGGCTTGTGTGCCGATGTGCTGTCGGCCGAATGGGTGCTGCCCGACGGATCTCCACCCCCGGACAATTCAAACTATGCGCTTGGACACGGCCTCCTTGATGGGTTCGGTCCCAACCTGCAAGTTAGGCACGGACACCGGATGTTGGTGCTCTCTTCCGGTACGGCCCGCCAGCCAGATGACCCTGGCTACCAAGCACCAAGCGGATTCGACAAGGGATATACCTGCAACCACCCTCTGGGCTTTCCAAAGGAATCTCCCGCCTGTCCGGGGGTTGTCACCGGCGATGCCCATGATGCCGCGGCTTTGAAGGTGACCTTGCAGGTTCCGCCCAATGCCCATGGCTTCGAGTACAACTTCGATTTTTACACCTATGAGTGGCCCGGTTTTATCTGCAGCGCCTACAACGACTTTTTTGTTGCTCTCCTGCTGCCCTTTCCCTTAGGCCAATCCGACGGGAACATCGCCTTTGATGCTCAGGGCAATCCCGTGAGCGTAAACAACAGCTTTTTGGAGGTCTGCGACTGCCCGGACGGCCCTCCTTGCATGGCCGGAGGTCGCAGCTTCTCTTGTGTACAGGGCGGCTCGCAACTGATTGAAACAGGATTCGGGATCGACACGGAAGAAGAAAATCACGCCGCCACCGGCTGGCTGATCAACAAGGCCCCCGTCGAACCGGACAGCACCATCACCCTGACCTTTGCCATCTACGATTCCGGCGACGGTGTCTTGGACTCAACCGTTCTCATCGATAACTTCCATTGGCTCACGGACCCCAACATCGTCGTCACCGAACCCGACCCCGACCCCTGATTCTATCCTGTCGGAACCTTTATGGGTGACTGGCGGTCTGAGCTTTCTGACGGCTGGGTTCCGATATTCCTAAACAGGAGGTCGAGATGACTAAGCTTGGATTCATCGTGATATTCATTTGCGTGACGATATCGGCTTGGGCTCATGTGGATCACCTTGGGGAGTTAAGGGCAGAGGTTGAAGAGTGTCGGGACCATTTCTGCATACGGTTTTATAACAATCAGGAAGTGGCCTCGAGTGGGAGGGGTCTCCGTCATTACCTGGTCGAAGTCGGCTTGGATGGCGCAGTCTTGCGGAAAAAGCATGAAGAAGCGAGGAGGCCCAACGCAGCAAGGAGTTTGGAAAAAGTTGTGAATGGAGTGCGGACAAGAGATCGGAAGCAAACATTCGCAGTAAAGCCTGGCCAACACGCGCCTGGAGCCAAGCTATTTCTGTACCGGCTTGAGAAGAAGAAGGTTGTCGAGCGCATCCCTTTGCCCCTTGGAAAGCTTAGCGTGGAGAGGATTGACAGCTTGGTCGTTCGAGGAGAATCCGTGTACCTTATACTCACAGAACACAATTCCGATGACCTGTGCTTGCTGTATCTGGAGGAGGGCGGACGCAAGCTGGTCAAGCGCTTGAAGCTGGAGGATGTGTATAAAATCTACATGTTTCCGACGGCATCCGACCTGGGATTTTATGGAGGTGCCGTCTTCGTCGTATGGGTAAATTGGGGAGAGACCCTCACGCTGACTC
>JAUVAM010000274.1 GCA_030591745.1 Deltaproteobacteria bacterium | reverse complement strand
GCTCGGATCTCGCCATCCTTGGTTCGGTTGGGAGCGAGCCCGGGAGTTGTTGGCCCACTGCCTGGAGCGATGGGGTACTGAGAATTTCATTTCGCCACAGGTGGCTTTTTATCTGCCGGATTTGGAACAAGATCAAGAGGAGCTGGAAGCGGCAGAGGCCCACAACCGCGCCCTGGTTGAGCTTTTTGCCAAGCGCTTGGCCGGTAAGGCGCCTGCCGGCATGGTCGAAAAGCTTGGCCCGGAAGGCTTGGAGCAAATTGCGGACGCAGCTTTGGACTGCCACCTGGATTTGCCTGATTTTGATTTGGAGCGGGCGGATCGCATTGGTGGCGAGACTGCCCTGCGTTTCGCGAGCCACGTTGTTGGAGCGGTGGGCAAAGAGTTTATGGGGCAAGGGATCGCCAAGGCTCGCAATTTCAATCTGCAGGCCCACTTTGTGGCCAAAGGAATGGAAGGGCGTTGGCTGGATGATTTCGACGATGATGACAAACAGCGACTTTACACGGCCTTGCTTGAGCTGATTAAGGAGCACGACGCCGGCGATGGCTTGAAGGATGAAACCGGACAATTGCTGAGCTATCGGCGCTCGACCCATCGGATCTACACTTTCGTTGCAAGCCCAGAACCCATGCCTCGGGCTGACGAACAGGTCTTGGATAGTTTTGATCTGAGTGAGCTCAAGTTGCCGCAGCACGCCCATTTGCTGCAAGCCCATCCCGAGATTTTCGAGAAGTTGGTTGTTTTCTTTGTCCTGGTCATGCGGCTTCATCAGGACACGGGGCATCTGCCTGATCTTAAGCCGCCCAAGGCCCTGCGTGACTTTTGGTTGCTCGGCCTCTGGGGGACCCAGACCCGCAACCTGGTGGTGCACCTTTTTGCTCATCAGGACACCGGCAAGGTGCGCTCTGAGATCAGGCTTGTGGCTGCGGAGCAACATCGGGCTCTGGAGCCGGAAGATCCTCTCCTGGAAGAAGCGGCTGTGACCAGGTTGGCCTCCGCTCGCCTGAACTCCGTGTTGACTGTCGGTCTCTTGCGCGCTCTTGGTACCTTCGCCATGGCAGCGGAGGAGAGCTACCAGGGCACTCGGGTACAGGCCCTCGGCACCGTGGCGTTTGTCCGCCAGAGCCTGGAGGTTTTTCGAGAGACAGCCAGGACCGGCATCAAGGGCAGCCTGGTGGATCTGGCCACCGCCCTGGAGGTGATCGTGGATGCCTCCGTGGACGCGGCCCAGCGGGGACTGGACAGAATGGCTAGCCTGAGTCGTTCCGACGAGTAGCGAAGAATTCCATCCGTCACAAGTTTTGCACATTTCAGTCATGGCCTTGCCTCAAGGACTGCATGACCAGCCCAAGGCTCGCCTCTATCTTTGATCCAGAAACCTGATCAAGACAGGAGGCTAAGCATGTTACGCAATTTGTTGATGTGGCCCATTCGGGTCCATTTGTTGGGGAGCCTGGGGATCGTGGTCGTGGTCTCTTTGGTCATCTCTGCCCAGGTCTCAAATCGATACAGCTTCGCCAACAGTGAGTTGGTGCAGGACGTGATGGAGCGCTGGGGCGCGCCCATCGTTCAGCCGGCGCCCTCCGTCCGCTATGTGACCAGCGGCGCGGTTTTCAATACCCTGAAGCCATTGCCCTTGGCCGGGCAGAAGATCCAAGTCCAGGCCAGCATGAATTACCGAAAACGGGGTCTGGTTTACTTTTCGGGTTTTGATTTCGATTTCTCCGGCGACTACCGGGTGGTCAACGACAGGCCTCATGACGTGGATTTGGTTTTCGTGTTTCCCATCCGCATGCAGTCGAATCAGGTGCTCTTGAGCGATTTTGCTTTCGAGGTAGACGGAAAGGGCGCTGCCGTCGACATGGCGGCGGGCCAGGACAAGTTGGTCTGGACCGGGCGGGCTAAGCCCGGGCAGGAGCTGAGATTTCATGTCGGCTTCCGAGGGCGAGGTTTGGATAGCTTCATCTACGAGATGGATCCGGATCTCCCTGTGCGGGATTTTCAAATGACTTTTGAGGTTTCCGGTGGTGACACCTATGACTACCCCAGTGGCGTGGTCTCAAGCGATGATGTGCAAGTCGCGGATGGGCGAGTCACACTGGCTTGGCGTCATGCTTCTTTGGAATCGGGCGTGCCCGTGGGATTGATTCTGCCCCGCGAGCAGGCTTTTGACTCCGTGGTGGCCACGATGGTGCGGCGTGGCTGGGCACCTTTCTTGGCTTTCTTTTTTGGTTTGACGCTCCTGGGTATGGCGGCCAAGCGTCGTTTTGCATTCTACGAGGCTTATTTGCTCTCCGCCTCTTTTGCCTTGTTTTTCGTCTTGCTGGCGTATCTAGCGGCTTTTACATTTTTCGCGTTGGCTTTTGTCATCAGTTGGCTCTTGGTCACCACCCTTTTGCTCCTGTATCTGCGGGCTTGTCTTGGCAGTCTGGCCGGCTGGGTGGGGCTGGGCCTGAGCATGGCATTTTTGTTGGTGCCCAATCTGGCGGTGATCTTGGAAGGATTCACCGGGCTAATCTACACCTTGGAAATTACTTTCGGCCTGGGCTTGGCGATGTTCCTCACTCGCCGCAGCGTATTCCGGCATCTCCTCGAAGAACTGAGCCTTACGGGCAAGGCGCCCCAGGAAGGAAGACAACATGCGCTCTGAAATGACTGTCGCTTTCATGTGTTTGGGTTTGATTTTTGCTTCCGGTCGGAGTTTGGCTCAAGCGCCTGCCAAACCCGCCGCGGTGGCCAGCATGCCCTTGGAGGAGGTTTTGCGTCTTTACCGACAGGCAGACAGGCCCAGCCATATTCATGCGCCGGTGGCCCCGGTATCCGCCACAGTGGATCGCATGGAGCTCAAGGCTCGTCTCCTGGACGCGGCATTGGATATTCGTGGCACCTTCCAGGTCAGCATCTTGAATGATGGAGCGTGGGTGCGTGTGCCCTTGATACAGCTTGGCCCCGGTAGTCATCTGGCCGAGGTGCCCCGCTTGAAACGCGGTGTCCTCCTGGTGGAAGAGGGCAGCTTATGGCTCTTGACTCGAGAGCAGGGTCATTACGATTTTGATTTGGCCTGGGTCGAGGACGCGAAGGTTACAGGAGAAACCCGACAAGCCCAGCTCAAGTTGGCACCGGCCACCGTAGCCCGCCTGTCCGTGCAGCATGATGCGGGTTTGTTCTCCTTGAAGCCGGGGTTTGTGTCGCTCGGGGCCGAGGGGGCGGTTTACTACCCCAAAGCGGGTCGCCTTGCTGTCGGCTGGGCACGCTCGGCCGCGGCGGCCGATCGGCGAGATCAGGCGGTGATGGCTGAACGACCTCAGTTGGAGCCCGTCGTGAGGCAGGCAGACATCTCGGTTGTGGCCACCTTGCAGGGCCGTCGTATCGTGCGCGCCAAGTATGAGCTGAGCTTCGCCGGCAACCAGGAGATTCTTTGCGACTTGCCCGATGGACTTGTTTTGCGCCGGGTGCATTTGAACGGCCTGCCGGTGGCCTTTGAAGTACAGGAGGGCAGGGTGACATTACAGGTGGCACCCAGGCGAGCAGGCGATGAGACGGCGCGATTGGAGCTGCTTCTGGATGGACAGGGAGAGGGGTTTTTGCTCTCCGGCAGGAAGCGTTTTGTCCTTCCTTCCTTGAGTTGGGGCATCAATCAGGTGCGGGTCTCATTGCACATGCCGAGGGTTTTCAACTATCGCTGGACCGGCGGCAGCCTGGCACCGACCTCGAAGATAGCCGAAGTCCAATACGCTCACCAAATCCCCACGCCGGGAAAAAGTTTGGGATTTCGCCAGCAGTTGGTCCAGGGTGCACCGGGTTTGTATCTGGACTACACGGTGGATCTCGCCGGTCATTACTTCGATGGGCTGAATCCACGCCCTCGTTCCCTTGCGCCGGTCGCGCCCCAGCCAGTGGAGGCAGCGCAGGTCTCGACGCGGGCAGAAAGGCAGGCGGCGGTGGAGAGTTCTGGTTGGGTTAGCGAATGATGGGTCAGCGAAGAGTCGTGGGCCGCTTACTGCCAGGCGAGGATTGGATGGTCCATGCTTAGGGGCTCAAGACGCCAGACCGTGTCGAAATTCCACCCCACGAAGCTCTGTTGTGACCGCATGGCCTCTGAGGATAAGCCCGTGCCGTCGCCGCTGCTCAGCTCCTGCTGGCTTCTGTCGATATCCCAGTATGAAGATTCGACCCCGCCGGTGTTGGTGCCGATGAACCCACCGGTCGTCTTGCCTGTGACTTGCCCTGCTGAAAACGACCGATATACCATGCCTTCGTTTTGGCCGATTAGACCGCCCACCTCCGAGGCCCCGATGTTGCCGAGTACGGCACCGAGGGCATAGCAGTCTTCGATGCGCCCATTGTTACGGCCGACCAGGCCGCCGATTTGTGTGGCACCGAGGCCCATGATGGGGCCGCTGGCGTAGCTGGTTTGAATGCTGCCGGTGGGGTCATTGATGCCGACCAGGCCTCCAATGTAGCAGTCCCGGCTGTCGACGACAGAGATGCTTGAGAATGAGTCGACCACGGTTCCTGCGTTCTCGCCGATCAGGCCGCCGACCGCGTCGCTATAACTATGGAGTTCGCCGGTCGAGAAACAGCGGCTCACCTGGCCCCCTTCATTGAGTATGCCGACCACGGCGCCGACGTGGCAGTAGCTCCAAATTTTGACGTTGACGAGGCCCAGGTTCTGAATCGTTCCACTCGCATTCCTGAACAGGCCCGAGGGATTGCCCGTGGTCTCGTAGCTCAGGTTCTGGAGTACGAAGTCGTTGCCGTCGAAGACCCCGGTCAGCGTACCGAATGGGGCCCATGGTTCGTCACCCAGGTCGATGTCGTTTTCGAGTTGCAGGTGGGCATCGCGATGCGAGTCGACTTCGAGCAATTGCGCCTTGCTGCAAATTCGATAGGGATCGAATTCAGTGCCGTCGCCGCCGGCGAAAGGTGCCGCCTCGATACGGCCGGCCTGGCTGCAGTATCCCGTATCTTTGGTCAGCTCGCGTTCTGTCGGAGGTGAAGAAAAGGCCCCATTCGTCGAGTGCTGCACGCCGGAGACCACAATCGTCCCTTCGGGGGCCGCGGTAAAGTCTACCGTCACCGTCCATTTGCCGCCTTCGCCGCAGGTGCCGATCCCAAACCCGTCTCCGTCGATGGTCACATCGCCTCCGATTGCGGTGCAGCTGCCACTCATTCGCATCGCTGAGGCATTGGAAAGGGATACCTTCAGGTGACCGTCATCGAAGCGGATGGGAGGCAGAAACGCCGAGTCGTCGAAACCCACCCTGGCACAGCCGATGGCAAGTAGCGCCGCCAATGCCAAACTGAATATGCGGGGGAGAAATCTGCCCCGTGATGGCGAGCACCACTTCGGAAGTGTTGTCTGTCGAGTCATGTCAGATACTCTATTACAAAACTGGAATATTGTCAGTCCTGCGAAGGAGAGTAGATTGATTTGTTTATTGTGTGATTGTCACAAGCTTCGGGGATTGACCGACGATCACGGTCACCCCCCCATGGCTCACGGTCAGGGTTTCTTTTTGGGTCTCTGCCTGGCTGTCCGGCACGAGGTCCTCGACCAGTACGGATGGAGCAGAGATCTCAGTGAGTGAGACACTACCGCCTCCTCCCTCGTCCCAGATGATGAAGACCGGGCCTTGGCTTCTCTCGAAGCGATAGACGCCGGCAGATACCTTGCTTGGCGAACTGGTATTCTTGAGGGCTGCTCCTAGTAATCCGTAGGTGGTATAGGCCTTCTTCTTGGTGCCACCCGCAATGCCCCGACTCGACTCCTCGCCCAACCCGTCATATATGAGACCCATGGAATCGAAGAAGCCGGGAATTACAGATCCCGCATAGCCCTCGATAAGGGTCCAAAAGAAGATGCGTTGGATGCCCGCGGCGGACATCCAGGCCACCATGCGCGCCAGGTCGCTTGCCTGTTCCTCTTCAGTGCGTGGCCCGAGATCCGGCGAAGGGGGGTCACCCGTGTAGAGTCCGGTCTCGGTGCACCAGAATGTCACGCCTTGGGCCAGCCCGTGTTTTTCCAATAGCGCCTTGAGGTCCGAGACGGCCTG
>JAUVAM010000269.1 GCA_030591745.1 Deltaproteobacteria bacterium | reverse complement strand
GTGTCGCTGCCCTTAACGGCCGTGGTCAAAACAAGCGCATAGCAATGACCGGCGTGCATGTCCTCGGTGGCCTCCACTTGCAAGGTCTGGTTGGGTGCCTCGGCGTCGTTAACGAAATTCACTGAGATGGCCTGACTTTCCCAAGAGCTATCACATGCGGGCAAGTCCCCACCGACAACCAATCCGGTGTGCATCAAATAAACCTGCTGGGTGGTGGCCGACTGCGAATCCACCGCGTCGGAGAAAAAGACCTCGATGACGGCATCGGGCTTCACATCGGCCGCCCCGTCCACCGAGACAAAGACAACGCTCAGCGCATCCGGCACAGCCACCTCAGGGTTGCCGCAAGCGACAAGACCCAAGACAGAAAGCAGCAACAAACAGAAGCCAAACCTTCGCAAATTCACCCTTAAATATTTCATGGGTCCACCGTCCTGAAAGCGGAGCGCACTTCAACCCCAATGGCCTCGGTGTTGTTGCCGGTCACGCTGGCTCTCACCACGATCTCATAGGCCGTGCCGGAATCCAAGCTGAGGCCCGACAGGACAAGGGTCGAATCCGCGTCCAGGGACGAAGGCGTCAAGGTGACACCTGTCACGACACCACCGCCCACCTCCTCCACATAGAAGGTGTCCGAATTAACGTTGTCGTCCCCTGCCCCGGTTGACACCTGGTCGGAAAAGACGACCACCACTTCGGTGTTCTGCGCCACGCCAGTTTCGTCAGCACGCGGCGACAGGCTCAAGACCTTGAGCGCTTCATCCCCAACCTCGGCCACATCCACGCCGCCACAAGCCGAAAGCCACATCACCAAAATCGCGAACACGATCGGTCTTCGCATGTCAATTCTCCAGAAAGGTTCAGAGTTCAACGAATTGTAACGCCAGGCGGGCTCTACGGTCAAGCTGAGGTCGCCTTGAACTCAACTTTTGCCTTGATTCCATTCATTCATCAACTTTTGCAAATGTCGGTTTTCCCAGGCCTCGGCCCGGTCGTGGTGTATGTATACACGCTCCCGGGCCCTGAATGCCCCGGTGTGAACCCGTCGTCGACCCTGGTCAATCTCAGCCCCCAACACATGATGCAACATTTCGTGATAGACCACCCCCACCACCACGCAAGGAGGGACCCGCTTTGAGTCCAAAGCCGGGTGGATGCGGATCAATCCCTCGTCGAAGGAATACGACCCCAAGCGAACCGAGCGTTGTCCAGGTCGCCGCCTCGAAACACCCCAAGTCGCCGGAATGCTCACCGAGTCATCGAAATAGGTCTTGGCCAAGGCATCCCGGATGACATCAAGATCGTATCTTCGGCCCAAGCTGCATCGCCGACTTCCTTTTGGATTGCTGCGAATGCGATGCCGGTTGCGCTCGATGAAACCGTCCAACAACAGACCCGCCTTTTTGCGTTGCGGAGATCTCCGACCTGGTCGAACATAGTCAGCCAGAGCCCGCATGACGGATTCATCGGCCTCAATGAACATGTGGTGTAGTCGCAGGGTCAAGACCCCGTACTGTTCGCCCACACTCAAGACCGTCGATCGATTGTCGTTGAATCGCACTCGGAAGGAGCTATCCAGATAGGCCTGGAGACGCGCCGCGAACTGCTCCCGCAGCGCAGGTGAGTACTGAGGGTCGCCCAGCCTGGCCTGACGCACAGGCGGCGTACGAAAGCTGAAGGGCAATTGCCTCATGGCATCTCGGTGGGGGTGTGTGTCTTGGGCAAGTTTGGATTATCAATATCCGAAATATCACCGGGCTGCGGCCCCCGAGGGGGCGGGGCATCCTGGCTCGATCCGCAGAGCCCATAAACCAAGGCCAGAATCACAAAGAGCACAATACCCGCCAGGACTACATAGGTCCTGAAAGAGACCTCTTCTCTGGGTTCCTGGCCGATGGTCTGCGCGACCACCTCCCTGGCTTTTGCCAACACAGCCTCTTTCGAGTGGTCCGAGTGGTCCGAGTGGTCCCACTCATCCGAGACCACCTGGGTGGATTCGCCGTTCGGCTCGTCGGGCACGTCGGACAAATCCGGCGGAAACACCGGCACCGCGTCCGGATCGTCTGACAGCAGCCAGTCCACCTGATATAGCTGAAAAACACCATCCTTGCCCTTGAGCTCTACCTGGGCCATGGCTTGCACTATATCCCGGTTGCGCGTGAGCAACTTGTAGGTGGTTTCAGAGATCAAAATCTGATCACCCTTGGCCTTGGAACTGACCCGCGAGGCCACGTTGACGGAATCGCCATAAACGTCCCCATACTCGGCGATGCCCTCTCCGCTGTTGATGCCGATGCGGATGCTGATCTTGGCGTCTTCCTCCTGACTGGCTTGATTAAACTGATCGAGCGCCTTTTGCATACCGATCGCCGCCTCCACCGCCTCGTCTTCGTCATCGAAAGAAGCCATGATGGCGTCGCCGATGGTCTTGATGACCGAGCCCGAATGGAGCCGAATCACGGGAAACAGGATCTCATTGTGGCGCTCGATCCGCTGGCGTCCGGCCAAATCCCCTTGTTTGTCAAAGAAGGTGGTGATGCCCACGATGTCGGAGAACAAAATGGTCGTAAACTCAACGGTGGCCCGAAGGCCGGTACTTTCCTGATCCCCAGTTGTTATCATCACCGGCTGGGAAGTATCCTGTTCGACTTCCTTCCGTATGCGACGCGAACCACGGGAGACTTGGTCCAGGGTCTCATCTAAAGCGTCCAACATCTCGCGGGCATTGCGATAGCGGAGGGATGGATTGGCTGAGATGGCGGTCAGAACAACCTGTTCCAAAGCCTTGGGGACCTGCTTGTTCAACTGGCTGGGGCGCTTGGGCTTGTCGCCTCGAAAACCGGTGGTGGACTTGATCGGACCGGCGGTCTCCAGCGGACTTTTTCCCGTCACGCAACGGTATAGGATAGCGCCCAGTGAGTAAATGTCGCTAGGGGTTCCGATGGACTGCCCCAAAACCAACTCGGGTGCCGAGTAATGCAAGGCCTCGAAGGGTCGATTCTCGGCGATATTTATGGCCTCCATGCCCGGACCCAGGGCCAGAGTGAAGTCCAGCATCGCCAGGCTGTCGTCATCCATGACAAACAACTTGCTGGGTTTCAGGTTGCCGTGCACCACACCCTGTTTGTGGACCTGTTCGATAAGCTCGACCGCTTGCCGCAGCCAATTGACAGCCTGCACAATATCCAGGGTCCCACCGCTCCGTCTGCCCAGCATGCTCTCCAAATTCACGCCATCGATGTAGTCCATGATCAGGTAGCGCAAGCCCTGGGACTCGTGAAGATCATGGATTTGGGCCACCCCCGGCATTTTCAACAGCCGTGAAATGCGCAACTCGCGCTCAATGCGGGACAAAACCATCTCATCGGCTTGCTTGGAGATGATCTTGATGGCCACTGACCTATCCAAAAAGGTATCATGACCAAGGTTCATCAAGCCCGTTTCACTCATACCCAGTCGGCGCATGAGCGTGAACCTGCCAAGCTGTTTCTTTGAGCGATCTTTCTTTTCCACTATGGTTGTTTCTCTCTGATGATTTTGCGCGTGACCTCACCTGCCCGAATCTGGATTTCCTCTGTCATGAAGCCGCCTGTAGAAAAATAAATGGTCACTCGGTGCTTGCCCTCTTTCAGCGATGCATGGAACAAGGGCGTGGCCTTGCCCACATCCTTGCCATCGATCCAGACCCTTCCCCAGGGAGAAGAGTTGAGCTTCAACAAGCCCACACCCGGCGCAAACTGCGCTCCGCGATCGGCTTCTGCATCGACCACCAGCCTGGAAGTGCGCCCCCGCTCGATCTGGGTCACCTTGGTCTTGGTCTCCCCGTGCGGAAAGGCCACTCGAACCTCGTGTTTGCCCACCGGCAGTCGTTGCCTGAGAGGCGTCATACCCACATGCTTGCCATCAATGGAGACCTCGGACCAGGGCCGGGTGTTGACCGCCAGCCAACCGTAGGCCTTATCGGAGTCCGGATCGTCGGAGGCCATGGTCAGGCTGGTGGACTCATCAGGCCAAATCTCCACCGCCGCCCGCATGACCAGGCCGGTGCCGGAGCGGATGGTCAGTTGATGTTTTCCCGCGGAGAGGGGGAAGTCCACCAAAGGCGTATCCCGACTCGAATCTTGGCCATCGATCCATACTCGCCCAACGGGTCGAGAGGTCAAAGACAGACTGCCCGTACCGGCCTTCTCATCTTCTTTGGGCTGAACAGAAGAATCGGATGACTTCTTGGGTAATTCGTCGGCGGTCTCCGTCTCCGAATCGCCAAGATAAGCCAAACGAAAAACCAACTCATCAAAAGCTCTGAGCAACTCCTTCTCGGCACAACCCTCTCCCGCAGAGGCTGCGCGCATGGGCACTACCTGACCCAGCCGGTTAAGCTGAGCTGTCACTTTGCAGGTCTTGAGCATCTTGAGCACCCGGGTGGTCAAGATGCGATCGGCGCCCAGGCCCTTGGCCAATTCATCGCGACAGGCCGCGTCGGCACATGCGCGAATCTTGCGAGAAGCCATCAAGGCCATTCGCTCTTCACGCGGAACCACCCGCAGACCCCGCTCGGCCAAACGCACCACCAGGTATTCGCTCATGTTTTCAACCGTCCGCTTGGGCAACTTGAGGCCGCGAACCTCCACGTCGAAAACCAGCCAAGTCGGATCTCCCGCCTCAGCCTGAGGCGCCCCGAGAACCAGGGCACTGCCAATCAACAGGACTAAAATCCAGCACTTCATGACCAAAAACCCCCTTCATTTCAGGGTATCATACGTCAAGAAAGCTCTTGCCTCAAGGACCTGCTTGACTGCGCATCAACTCATTGACGATAAGAAGTTCGTAGCGCCCCTCTCGGGCATGACCACTCAAGATCCCGACGGGGGCCTGCATCTGACTTGAGCGCTTCTGCAATTCTTCGCTCAGCTCTACCAATCGGGCCAGAGCCTCGGTGACCATCGCAACGGTCTGCGGATCCTCGTCGGGCATTTCAAGGGATTTAAGCTCCTCGACGAGTCGCTCCGTGGTTCCATCCTTCTTGCTCATCCCGCGAATCTGCTCAGACAATTTTTGCGAGGCCACCATCAACATGGAGGCCTTCGGATTGGATGCCACGGCCTGAGCCAAAACGCCCGACGCCTGCCCCGAAGCCTTGCGCTTTCGGATGAAGTCCGTGACCATGGCCCACTCGCCGAAAGCAATATGTTGATCGAGCACGCAGGCGCTCATGATGTTGGCCTGGGGATCGGCGTCCGGATTGTCGGCCTGCGGGCCAAACAGGAAGACTTCATCGCCCAAAAATTCGCGCCGACTGACGAAGCCCGCGGTCATGGCCGCGGTGCGCTCGGCGATGGTACCGACAGCCTCCAGGGTCTTATCTCGATCTCCAACGCCCAACAAAACACCAAAGACAGGATTTGGCACCTGCGGCACTTTGATCTCGGTCCCTGTATTAAGTTCCAGCATCTCCAGATCAAGCATGAGATAAAAGTCCCCGCTCAGCAGGCGCAGAAGATCCTCCACCGCATAGCCCGTTTGAGATTTGACCATGGCCGCGCCCGCTTGATACTGGCTTAGTTCCGCCGGGTCCAGCCGCTCGATGACCTCGGTGTAAATTTCCATTAAGCCGAAGCGCAACATGAGGCCGAAGGCGTGGTCATACTTGCCGGCAGGAAGTTGAAACAAACGCCCGCCATCAAGCAAAGCCCGGGTGGCCGGAGGCAAAGCCTGGTCGTGATCGACCTGCCCCTGCAGGGCGAAGCGTGCCGCGCTCTCGCCGAAGTCGACAAGCATGCGCCCCGACAGCTTGTGAAACTTATTGAGGCCAAACAGCTGCTTGAACATTTGAAAAGACTTGAGGTTCTCCTCGGCCATGCTCCTTTCAATTTTCCAAATGCCCGGGTTGGGCTGATCCGGCTTGGCGTCCAACTTCTGAATTTGCCTGGTCAGACTGCGCTCTTTATCAACGGCCATGCCCCCCAACTCCAGCATGAAATACCAAGCAGGCCCGCCCTGGCTGACCCGAGCATGGGTCTCATCATCTGCCAGGCTACGGGCCGGGCCCGCCACCAAACTCTTCCAAAGACTTTTGGGCTGCTTGTCCGAAAAGACCAAAAGACCCTCGAACTG
>JAUVAM010000023.1 GCA_030591745.1 Deltaproteobacteria bacterium | reverse complement strand
GCCCGCCTGAAAGAGGTCGATGAGGCCGTTCGCCAGAAAGGCGTAGTCGTCTAAGACCGCGGGCACCTCGGCGTGACCGCCGTTGGACACTCGGTAGAGCCCACCATCCTGGCGACGATGTTCGGACAACAGAAAGTCGGCGGCCCTTTTTGCGGCGTTCAGGTAGCGTTCATCTCCAAGCAGCATCGAACCCTGCGCCATGGCCGAGATGGCCAAACCGCTCCAACTCGTGATGATTTTTTTGTCCAGGCTTGGTGGCTTGCGCAGGGCTCTGAATGCCAAAAGCGCCTCGCGGTGCCGATCCGGCAAAGCGGCCAAATCTTCCTGGCTGCGCCCGTGTTTTGTCGCCAAAGCTTGCAGATTGGCCCGTCGGGTCAGCACGTTTTTGCGTTCGAAGTTACCCTGCTCGCTCACCCCCAGCACATCCGCCAGGGCTTCCGCGACTGTTCCGCCCACGGCTGCTTTGATTTCTTCTCGGGTCCAAATGTAGAAGGTGCCCTCTACGCCCTCGCTGTCGGCGTCGAAGCTGGCATAGAAGCCGCCTGCCGGATCGTGCATTTGTTCCAGCAGAAAATCCAAGGTTCGCGCGGCCGTTTGTCGATAAGGCTCGTGGTCGAAGGCCGCGGCTGCCTCAAGGTACAGGCTGGCCAATTGGGCGTTGTCGTAGAGCATTTTTTCGAAGTGGGGCACGGTCCAGTCCGTGTCTACGGTGTAGCGGTGGAATCCGCCGCCCAGCTGATCTTGCAGGCCGCCGGCCGCCATGTTGTCCAGGCTTAGCCGTGTGGCTTTCTCCAGCGTCGCATCGGCTTCGATGCCATGCTGAGCCAAGAGCCAGCGCCAGGTGACCGGCATGGGAAATTTCATGCGTCCCTTCAACCCGCCGTGAACTGGATCGCTGTGCGCCAGCGCTGTTTGTGCCCATCGGGCGAGGACCTTTTTTTCGAGTTGGGTTTCTGTATCTTTGTGATGGGCCAGATGGGCATTGATATGTGCGCTGAGGCGCTCTGCCTGTTTGATGGCTTTGTCCGGAGACTGGCTCCAGGATCGTGAAAGCTCCATGATGATCAGCATGAACTGCTGGGGGGAAAAATAGGTGCCTCCGTAAAAAGGCTTAAGATCCGGAGTGAGGAAGACGGACATCGGCCAACCCCCGCTGCCGGTCAGGGCGACCACGGCATTCATGTAAACCGTGTCGAGGTCCGGTCGTTCCTCCCTGTCTACCTTGATGGAGACGAAAGCCCGATTGAGCACTTCGGCGATGCCGTCGTCTTCGAAGACTTCCCGTTCCATGACGTGGCACCAGTGGCAGGATGCGTAACCGATGGACAGGAAGATGGGTTTGTTTTCGGCTTTTGCGCGTTTGACGGCTGCCTCGCCCCAGGGCTGCCAGTCCACGGGATTGTGGGCGTGTTGCCGCAGGTAGCTGGAGGGTTGGCCTGTCAGGCCGTTACCCTCCGCGCGGATCGTCTGTGGACTGCGTTGTGGCCGGGTCTTGATCGTTGTGGCGCGTTGGGCCACCCAGGCAATACCCTTTGGTTGGGTGATCATGGCCTTCCTTCCATGCTGTTCTTGCGTACACAGGTCGTCTGCCTGGGGCAGACCTTGCAGCATGGAGAGGGAAAGTTTTTCAGGTCAGGTCGGTCAAAGCCTTGCGGATGCGTTCTCGGGCCTCCTCGGAGAGGCGTGCCCCTTCATCGTCGGCCAGCTCCCGACTCACTTGTCGGACTATGGCGAGGGTGCGTTTGTAGCCTTTGCAGGGAGTGCACATGGAGCCGTGCAGGAAGACAGCGGCTCGTTGTCCAAGGGGCAGTTGATGCTCCATGCTCTCGGATAACAATTTGCTGTATTCCTTGCAGGTCATCATGGCTTTGCGTCGTCTCCCAATTCTTCGTCGTAGTTGTCAGCCAGGCAGCCTCGCAGTTTCAAGCGCGCCCGGTGGAGCATCACCCACAGATTTGTCTCGGTGATTCCGAGCAGCTTACATACTTCCTTGCTGTTGATGTCTTCGAGCTCTCGCAGGGTAAAGGCGTCGGCCTGCTTGCCGGGCAACTCGTCGATGCATTCTCCGATGGCCTCACGAATTTCGCCCCGGTTTTGCACCGAATCGGGATCGGTCAGCCATTTGGCCGAGCCCGGTTTCCAGTGACCCTTGTCGTCGAAGACCTCGCTTTCCATATTGTCCAGGGTGCTGGCGGCATCCGCGCCGGCCGTCGGCCGCTCGCGGGACCGCTTGCGGATGTAGTCCACGATCTTGTGTTTCAGGATGCCCACAAGCCAAGTGCGTTCGCTGGAGCGACCCGAAAAGCTGTCTTTGGATTTCAAACCAGCCAAGAAGGTTTCCTGCACCACTTCCTCGGCCGCCCCCGGATCCCTGAGGCGAAGCAAGGCGTAGCGGAACAAGATATCCCCATGCTCTCCCACCCATGTGCCCGGATTCGTCAGGTTTTCTTTCGTTTCATCCATGCGATTTGCTCCGTTCATGTTGCCGATAGCATAAGTTCCTGACCCAACAGGGTCAATGCTTGACGCCGATTTCCTTTTTTATTCTGCGTTCTTCCAGCCAGGAAAAGCCCAGGGGTACCGCGAAAAGGCTGCCTATGGCCATGAGCATGCCGCCGAAAACCGGCAAAGCCATGGGCACCATCACATCAGCCCCCCGGCCTGTTGAGGACAGGACGGGAAGCAGGGCCAAAAGCGTGGTGGCGGTGGTCATCAGGCAAGGCCGCACCCGTCGCTGGCCGGCCTCCACCACTGCGTTTTGCAAGCTTCTAATGTCCCGGGGCTTGTGCCGGGCCAGGCTCTGCTGCAGGTAGGTCAACATGATCACGCCGTCGTCGGTGGCGATGCCGAAGAGCGCGATGAATCCCACCCAGACCGCCACGCTCAAATGAATGGGCTGGATATGGAAAAGGGTCCCCATGTCCACGGGGCCCAGCATGTGGGGCCCAGGGCCCGCCAGGCCGTAAAGCCACAGCAGCACAAAGCCGCCTGAGAAAGCCAAGGCCACCCCGGAAAACACCAGCAGGCTGCGGGCCAGGGTGCGGAATTGCAAAATGAGCAAGGCCAGGATCATGAGCAAGGCCAAGGGAAGCAGGATTTGCAAGCGAGCACTGGCGCGTTGCTGTTTTTCATATTCGCCCGCAAAGCGCAGGCTTACGCCCGTGGGCACCGTGAAGCGTCCTTGGGCTTTGGCTTCTGCGATGAAGGCCGAGGCTTGAAGAACGGTCTCGATGGCAGTGACGCCAGGCCGACTGTCGAAGGTCAAGTAGCTCACCAGGCGGGTGTCTTCGCTTTTGATGACCTGGGGCCCGCGCAAGCTCTCGATGCGAGCAAGTTTTTCCAGGGGGATGGCCTCGCCCGCTTTGTTGTGGATGAAAATGCGTCCCAGCTCCTCCGGGCTGTCGCGCAACTCTCGCAGCAAGCGCACCCGTACCGGATAGCGCTCTCTTCCTTCAAACAAGGTGGTCAGGGAGGTGCCACCCACGGCCAGTTGCACCACGTCGAGGACGTCCGCCACCTGTACCCCCTGTTGTCGTGCCGCGTCTCGATTCACGCGGATCTCCAGGTAGGGTTTGCCCACCAGGCGCTCTGCGTTGACGGTGGCCGGATCCACGGCCGGTACTTTTTTGAGAAGGCCTTCCAGCGCAAGGCCGGTTTTTTCCACGCTGGCAAGATCCGGGCCGAAGATTTTGATGCCGATGGGAGCCCGCATGCCGCTTTGCAGCATCACGATGCGAGCCGCGATGGGCTGTAGCTTGGGTGCCGAGGTGGTGCCAGGCATTTGGGCTGCTTTGACGATCTCGCGCCAGATATCATCGGTGTCTCGGATGTGATCGCGCCAGAGTCGGGGCCGTATTCCGGTTCCGGGATCCTTTGGGCCGTATTCCGGTTTGATGTTGATGATCGTCTCCACCATGGACATGGGTGCCGGATCCAATGCGCTGTCCACCCGACCGATTTTTCCCACAACCTGCTTTACCTCGGGCACCGCGCGAATGGCCTTGTCCTGGGTTTGGAGGATGTGCAGGGTTTCGCCGACGGAGGCATGGGGCATGGTCGTGGGCATGAAGAGGAAGGCGCCCTCGTCCAGATCGGGCATGTATTCGTCTTGCATTTGTTGCCAGCCGAAAACGCCGAGGGCAAAGACGCCGGCAGCCAGCCCCAGGTAAGCCAGGCGGTGGCGCAGCCAGAATCTCAGCATGCGGGGGTAGTGGTGGATGAAGACGGCGAAACCGCCCAGCAAGCCGCCGACGGCAAAGGCCACGAATGCGACCTGCCAGAACAAATGGATCTCGAGGCCCAGGGGTCGCCAGGAGCGCGCCAGGCCCACAACGATGCCCGCGGCCAAGATGCTCAGCCAGCCTCGTCTGAGTCTTTTTCGCCAAACAGGGGGCAATTTTTCCGAGAGCGCCCGACTTTTTCGGACGACGGGGCCGCCCCGGCGTCGCAGCAGGATGTGGGCGAAGGCGGGCAGGATGAACAGGGCGATGAGCACCGAGGCCAAGAGCACGAAGGTTTTGGTGAAAGCCAAGGGACCGAAGAGCTTGGCCTCGGGTCCCGTCAGGCCGAAAACCGGAATAAATGAAATGATTGTGGTTGCGATGGCCGTGAGCACCGCGGGGGCCACTTCGATCACCGAGGCGACGAGCCTTTTGGTGAAGGCCTTGGGGCTGTCGTCCTGCCTTAAGTTGCGGACGATGTTTTCGCTGATGACAATGCCAAGGTCAACCACCGTGCCGATGGCGATGGCGATGCCCGAGAGCGACATGATGTGGCTGTCGACCCCGAAAGAGTGCATGGCCACGAAGCTCAAAAGGACCGCCAGGGGAAGAAGGCCGCTTACTAACAGGGCGGAGCGCAAATGCCAGAGCATGAGCAGAACGACCAGCATGGTGACGATGAGTTCCAGGCTGATGGCGCGGGTCAGGGTGTCCAGGGTTTCTTCGATGAGCTGACTTCGGTCATAGAAGGGCACGATTTTTACTTTTGATACCCGTCCATCGGCCAAGGTTTTTTCCGGCAGACCGAAGGAGATTTCGGCCACCTTGGCCTTGACCGCATCGATGACTTTCAGGGGGTTGGCGCCGTAGCGGGCCACCACCACACCGCCTACGGCTTCGGCCCCTTCCACATCCAATGCGCCCCGTCGTGGTGCCGGACCGAGCTGCACGCGACCGAGCTGCCCCAGGGTGATGGCCCGGCCCGCCGAGTCCATCTTGACCACGGCCAAGGCCAGATCCTCGGTGGATTTGAGAAAGCCCACCCCTCGAACCAGGTATTCCACTCCGTTTTTCTCAATGCTGCGGGCACCCACCTCGGCGTTGGAGCGTCTGACCGCGCGAAAGACTTCTTCCAGACTCACGCCGAAGGACTTCAACGCTCTGGGATTCACCTCCAGCTGGTATTCCTTGAGATGGCCGCCCACGCTGGCGACTTCGGCCACGCCCGCGGCCGATTGCAGTGCATAGCGCACATACCAATCCTGAACGCTGCGCAGTTCGTGCAGGGAAAAACCCTCTCCCTCCAGGGTGTACCAGAAAATTTGGCCCAAGGGCGTGGCTTCCGGACCCAACTCGGGTCGAGCGTCGACAGGCAGTTTGTTCCCCAGGCTTGCCAGCTTTTCAAGGATCCGGTTGCGGGCTTTTTCAAAAGGCGTGTTTTCCTCGAAGAGCACATGCACGCTGGAATGCCCGAAGGCGCTCTGGCTTCGCACCGTCTTGACCCCGCCCACGCCCAGCATTTCCACGGTCAAGGGATAGGTCACCTGGTCTTCCACATCCTGAGGGCTGCGTCCGGGCCAGGAGGTGAAGACGATCTGTTGGTTCTCACTGATGTCCGGGATGGCGTCCACGGCCACGGGATTCCGTGGCAGGTTGCCGAGATCAACATCCAGGGGCATCACATACAGACCCCAGCCCAGGGCCAACAAGGTGGCCAGCACGGCCAGGCCCCGCCGGGTCACGAAGAGCTGGATGAGCTTGTCAAGCCAGTTGCTGGGCTCTTCTTCGTTCACGATGGACTCCCGTGATGTTGATGGCCCTGCGGCGCTTTTGATGGAGGGGATGGCCTGGAACCCAGGGGCCGAGATACGTCGGCGCAGCGCAGCATGCTCTCGCCGAAATAGGGATTGGTCACTTTGAGGCTGTCGTCCAGCCACCAGGCACCCTGGTTATTAAAGGCCATGGGGCAATGGTGCTCGAAAAGCGATAGCTTGGCGGGACCGCCGTGTTGGCGCAGGATTTTGAGCCAAGCGTCGCTCAGGGTTTGAAAAGCCCGTCGTTGGAACTCGAGGGCTCGTGTCCCCGCGATTGTTTTCGCCGCTTGTTTCATCTTGGCAAGTTCCGCCCCGATTTTTTCCTGCTCTGCGGATTGGAGCTCTGCCAGGCTGGGTTCCATTTGTTTGGCGGCTTGACTTGATGCTTGGGCATCGTCGTCGGCCAGGGCCTGTTGCAGATCCAGATAAGCGACAAGGGCGGGTTTTAGGTTTTTTCTGAAAGATTCGGGCGTTTCTTTTTCTGCTTCGGCTTGGGGGCTCATCAGGCTGGGCCAGGCGCGGATCTGCATGGCCGCGTCGATCTGGAAGATGCCCTCGGTGGCCACCTGTTCCCCGGGTTTGAGGCCGGAGAGGATAACCCGCTGTCCGTCGGCTAAGGGGCCGGGCTGCACGTGCCTCAGTCGATAAGCACCCTCCTGCTCCACATAAACAATGTGTCGCTTGCCGGTGGAAAGGACGGCGCTGTCGGGAACCAGCACTTGCGCTTCAGGTAACTCGGCTTGCAAGAGGCCAGTGACCTGCATGCCGGGTCTCAGGGCGAAGTCCCGATTGTCCAACTCGACCCGCAGCCGCAGCACCCGACTGGGGGCGTTCATCACGGGGTCGAGCAGCGCGATTGCGCCCTCAATTTCGCGTCCCGGCAGGGCCGGGGTCAAAATCCGCACCTTCTGGCCTAGCTGGATCCAGGGCAGGTCCTCTTCGTAGGCTTCGATCCAGACCCAGACCCGGCTCAAATCGGCGATGTTGTAGAGCACCTGTCCTGTTTTGACGTAGGCACCCGGCAAGCCATGGCGTTCCAGCACCACGCCGCTCATGGGGGATCGGATGGTGACCAGGTCCTCGGCCTGACCGCTTTTCAGAAGATCATCGAGTTGGGCCTGGCTCATGCCCCAAAGCCTGAGCCGTTTTTGGGCGGCTTCGAACATGCGCCGGGCCGCGCGGGCCATGGGGCCCTTGTCCGACGGGGCGTAAGCCGCGGCTGCCTTTTTGCTGCCGAGCAGTTCTTCTTGGCTTGCCAGGAGCTGGGGGCTGTAAAGTTTGAGCAGGGGCTGGCCGCGCCTGACCGGCACGCCGGCCTGATCCACGTAGACTCGCTCGATGCGGCCATCGACCCAGGCGGCGATTCGGGCTTGTCGGGAGTCGTCCACGGCCACTTGTCCATAGAGGCGCAAGCTTCGAGTGGCTCGACCCATTTGGGCCGGTCGGCTTTCGACCCGAGCCAAGGCCTTGGCCCGGGGGCTTAGTTTCAGGCTGCCCTCCGTCGGGCTTTCATCGCCTTCATCGGCGGCGGCGGCGGGCACCAGGTCCATGTGGCAAATGGGGCATTTGCCCGCCTTGGGCAAGCGGATCTGCGGATGCATGGAGCAGGTCCAGATCTGTTCAGACTGTGGCCCCTGCTCATGGGTTTGATGGGCCGGCTCGGGGCTTTGGTGGCTTGATTCGGCCAGGCGAAGACCAAGCACGAAGCTCGAAAGGGCGATGATCAGGGCAAATGATATCAGGCGGCTACGTTTCATGATGATCTCTCCTTGTCGCTGAGGCCCACGAGACCTTCCAGGATTGATTTTTCCTGCAGCAATGCGATCCGTTGCTTGAGCACATCCGTTTTGACCTGGATGGTGAGCTTGAGTTGTTCAAGCACCGCTGGCAGATCGCCGAGGCCCGCCTGATAGTCCGAAAGGGCGGCATCAAAAGCACGATGGGCGTCGGGCAGCGTGTGCTCGGTGAGCAGGCGCGTCTGGTCACGATGACGCTTGATTCTCAGCAAGCTGCGCGCGACGGCCTGGTCGAGTTCCAGGCGTTCGCTTTCGCGACCATGGCGGCTGGCCTCGATGCGAGCCGCCGCCATGTGTTCGCTTTCCTGTTGCTTGCGGCCTGACCACAGAGGAAGGCTCACCCCCAGGTTCAAGCCCACGAAGTCAGCGCCGGCCACCGCATCCATCGTCTCTACCCAGCGAAGGCGGTATTGCAGGCCCAGGCTGAAGTTGGGGTATTTTTGTTTTCGTGCAAGCAAGAGTGCCTGTCTTCGGGATTGTAGGTTTTCGTCGGCTTTCTGAAGACCGGGGTTTGCGGCCTGGGCACGGGCTTGCAGCAGGGCTGTGTCTTTGGGGCCGAGAACGATGTCTAGTTCGGGGGCCTTGGGTAGGCGCGGCAAATCGAAGGGGTGCTGGCTGGGCCGATCCCTGAGTGCATTGAGGCGAGCCCGCAGGGAGGCTTCCTGCTCGGCAAGCCCCAGCAGCCTTTCATGGCTTCGGTGACTCTCGATTTGCGGTCTTAATAAATCGGCACCGCGCCCTTGGCCGTTGATGTAGACCGCTTCAACCGCGTGAGCCAACTGCTCCAACAAGGCCAGCCGTTCGCGTTCCAGTCCTGCTTGTTGCGCTAAACCGGTCATGCGCCAGAGCAGGACCTGGGCTTTGGTCATGAGGGCCTGGCGCAGGCGCCTCAACTCGGCGCGTTGGATCTCTTGTTCGGCTCCGGCCAGTCGCTTTCGGGCACCCAGGGTGCCGAACCAGGGGAAGCGTTGTCTGAGCTCGAACTGCAGGCCGGTCAGGGGCGTGCTGTCTTTGGACAGGGGCAGGTTGGACAGGCCGACCATGAACTCCGGATCCGGTAAGGCCCCCGCCGGACCCAGGGCGTGGCCAAAAACTCGTATCTGGGCTCGCTGGGCTTTGAGCCGCGGATTGCGCGTCTCGATTTCAGTCAAGACCGCGGCGGGTGAATCGACCGTGGCGGCGGCAGGGGTCAAAAATCCCAACAGAAGCAAAATACAGGTCAAACGATGCATTGCGTTCTCCTGCCTTCGAGGAATCGCAAGGCTCGTGCCAATTGCTTAGTGTGGTGATTCTATTGGTGTTTTGTTTCTTCTGGGGAGGGGTGGAGAGTATTCTACACGTCTTTGTCCTTGGCGTATTTTTCCAGTCTGTAGAGCAGCACGTGTCGCGGAATGCCCAGGTAACGGGCCGTGGCCGACTGGTTGTCTCGGTGTTTGGCCAGGGCTTTGTTGATGATTTCTTCTTCCAATCCAGGCAGGGAGAATCCCCGCGACGGCAAGATGAGCGAACCGGGTTGCAACTGCGACGGCTCCGTATTGGCCAGGATCGGGTCTTTGGCGGCCTCGGCACTCATCGTTGCTTGGTCTCTGTGGCCTGTGCCCGGCGGGGCCAGGTCCGCCAGGTCCAGGGTGTCGGAGCGGCGTAGCAGCACCATGCGAGTCATCAGATTCTTCAACTCCCGGACATTGCCGGGCCAGGGTCTGGATCTCAGTTCATCCAGGAGGGCCGGGGCCAAGCTGGGGGGCTTTTGGTCCCCGGCCGCCTCGGCCACGAAATGCCGCGCCAGCAATTCGATGTCTTCAGGGCGCCGCCGCAGAGGGGGCAGTTCAATGGGGACCACCTGTAGCCGATGGAAGAGATCCGAGCGGAATCGACCCGCGCGTACATCTTCTTCCATGTCCCGATTGGTGGCGGCCACCACGCGCACGTTCACCGGCACTCGGCTTCGGCCGCCGAGTCGATCGATGATGCCCTCGTCCAGCACCCGCAAGATCTTGGCCTGCAGTTCCAGGGGCAACTCCCCGATTTCGTCCAGAAAGAGGCTTCCTTCGTGGGCTTGCTCGAAGCGGCCCGGTCGGGTTTTTCCCGCGCCGGTGAAGGCGCCTGCTTCATGACCGAAAAGTTCGCTTTCCAAGAGATCGCGGGGCAGGGCGGCGCAGTTGACGGGGATAAATGGTCCATCGGCCCGGTTGGACCGATCGTGGAGCAGGCGGGCCACCAGTTCCTTGCCCGTGCCCGATTCGCCGCTGATGAGTACGGTGGCATCGCTGGGGGCCACTCGTTCGACCACCTGGAGGATCTCCTGCATGCGCGGCGAGGCGGTCAAGAGCGCCTTTTGTCCTCCGGCCGAGATGCGCTCTCGCAAGGCCTGGTTTTCCCGGCTCAAAGAGACCTGCTCGAGGGCTCGGGCCACCCGGGCTTTGAACTCCTTGCGCTTGAAGGGTTTGGAGATGTAGTCGGAGGCCCCTTCCTCCAGGGCGTCGATGGCCTGTTCCACCGAACCAAAGGCGGTGACCAGGACGACCCGCAGGTCTCGGTGACTAAGACGGGCTGCCGCCAGCACGGCCATGCCGTCGGCCCCGGGCAGTTTTACGTCGCTCAGCACCAGATCATAGGGTGCCTCGGGGCTATCGGCGGGCAGGCGCTTGATGGCCTCATCGCCCCGGGCCACCCAGTCCACCTGACAACCTTCTTCTTCCAGGTTGTAGCGGATTACCTTGGCCATGCTGGTGTCGTCTTCGACCACCAGGATGCGCGGTGTCCAGTTCTTGAGATCGCAAATATCCTCGGTCATGACGAATGCCCTCCTTCGGGCCGGCCCGCGGGCAGGGAGAAAAAGAACTCGGTGCCCGGGCTCGGGCGGGCGGGACGATGGCTAAGCTGTCCTTTGTTCTGGGCAATGAGCATGGCCGAGATCGGCAGGCCCAAGCCAGTGCCCTTCTCCCGGGTGGTGAAGTAGGGATCGTAGATGGCCTGCTTGATTTCTTCGGGGACCCCGGCACCCTGGTCCGCCACGATGAATTCCACGTGTTCTTTTTGTGGGGCGATCCGCAATGCCACCCGGCCCCCCCGAGGACTGGATTGCATGGCGTTGCGCAGCAGGTTGATGAGCACCTGGTTTGTCTGGTCGGGATCGGCAAAAATCCAAGTGCCGGGATCTTCGATTTGGAGGTCCAGCCCCAAGGAGCGGGCTTCTCCATCCAGGAGTTTGCCCAGGTGTTGACTGGTCTCGGCGCTAAGGAAGTGGCGAGTTTCCGGGCGACCGGGCCTGGCGAAGCGCAGGAAGTCGTCGAGCACCTTGCTCAGCCGGGCGGTCTCACCCAAAGCCACCTCGACCATGTCCTGGCGAGGACTGTCTGTGGCCACCTCGTCGCTGATGATCTCGATGGCGCCCTGAATGCCACCCAGGGGATTGCGGATCTCGTGGGCCAGGCCTCGACTCAGATGCACCAGGGCGTCTAAGCGATCGGCCCGGGTTTCGGCAGCCAGCTGGGCCAGACGCCGCTCTGCGGCTCGGGCCCGGGCTGCGCGTTCCCTGTCCATCAGCAGGCCGCCCAAGCCGCCGACGGCAAAGAACAAGGCGATTTCCATGGCCTTGTCGATGAAAGGTGCCGGGTCCAGGTGATGGTGCATGAAGAAGGCATGGGGCACATAGGAGACCGTGGCCAAGGCCGCGGCCGACAGACCGCCCCGCCAGCCGAAGACCACCACGCCCCAAACCACCGGCAGGTAATACAGTCGACGGAAGACGTTATGGGAGACCACGGCTTCGGGATCGGTCAGGTGGTGGGCCAAGGTGATGGCGGTAAGGCTGAAAAGCACCCCAATCACATGGGCCCATCTCCATTTGCCTTGCCTCATGTCCTCGTCCTCCTTCAGGTCAATATAAGTCGGATCTCGACCATTCGAAACGAGATGTGTAGAATTTTCTGCAATGTTGTTCACATTTCTACACCTATTCTGAAAGAAAAGGCCTCCTGGGCTCTTATTACAAGCTCCTTCAAGAGCTCCTTCAAGAGCCAAAGCAAGATTCGTACCTTGCGGCGATGGGGAAAAGGGGTTAGTTTTGCCTCTTATGCTGCGCCTCTAGCGCAGTGTTCGCCCTTTTGGTGATCATGCCCCAAGGAGATTGATTTTATGAAAAATGTACGATTCTCGATTTTGTTGTTTTCGGCCTTATTGCTGATCTCGGTCGGTATGGGCTGTGGCGATTCCAATTCCAGCATTGATTGCGTTGATTTGGACGGCGACGGCTACGGCGAGGGCGCGGACTGCCTGGGTCCCGATTGCGACGACACGGAGGGTTCCGTCTACCTTGGTGCGATGGAAAGCTGCAATGGGGTCGACGATGACTGCGACGGTCAGACCGACGAAGACGTTTGTCCTGTCTGCGAAGATCAAGACGATGACGGCTATGGCGTGGGCAGCGGCTGCCTGGGACCGGATTGCCGGGATCGCGATCCGGAATGCCATGAGGGTGCCTGCTGCGAAGACCCGGTGGACTGCGTGGACGGGGATCAAGACGGCTACGGCACGGGCACCGAGTGTGCCGGACCGGATTGCGATGACACGGACGCCGCTTGTCATGCGGGCATGTGCTGCCCCAATGACTGCGTGGATCCCGATGGCGACGGCCGAGGCGTGGGCAGTGATTGCCAGGGCCCCGACTGTGACGAGAGCAACCCCAGTTGCTGGGACGGCACCTGTTGCCCGACCGACTGCATCGATGGCGACAACGATGGCTACGGCGAGGGCGCAGACTGCTTGGGGGCGGACTGCGACGACGAAGACGCCGCGGTGAATCCGGGTGCCACGGAAATCTGCAACAGCATCGACGATGACTGCGACAACGCAACAGACGAAGACGATGTGTGTTCGAGCTGTGTGGATCTGGACGGCGACTTGCACGGCGCGGGCTGTGATGATGGACCCGACTGCGACGACACGGATCCGGCCTGCTTCGAGGGTGGCTGCTGTCAAAGCACGGACGCCTGGCTGGAGATCTACGTGTTGGACATCTGGGCCCAGCCAATCCCGGATACCGAGGCGAATTTGAGCATCACCTTTGGTGGTTCGGCGGTCAGCCAGGCTGGTTACCCGGTGGGTGTGGTGCCCCTGCGGGACGCGGGTGCTTATGCTGTCAGCCTCAGTGCGCCTGAGCACGAGGATTTGAGCTTTGAGGTGAACTTCACGGGTGGTGTCGATTTGGCCGCGGCTTCCTTGGTCGCCGGTGCGGGGGCAGCAGGCCACGGTTTGTCCATGAGTCACGAGAATCGCGACATGGGTGACGGCTTGGCGGTGGTGCATACGATTTATACGGGCCTGCGTCACAAGTGGTTTTCGGCCCAGGGCCGGGCCGCCCGCCGCGGCAACCTTGTCGATCTGCTCATCAACGGCGAAGAGGCCTGGGCGCGGGTTTACGCGGATCTTTTGGCCTCCACCCAGCAAGTGACCATCGCCACCTGGTGGTGGATGTCGGACTTCGAACTGGTGCGCGCCTGGGCTACCCACGCCTATTTGAGCGAGTCGGATCGTTGGGACAACACCATCATGGGCATTTTGGATCGCATCCCCTCCCATGTGCGCATTTTGGTGGGTGAGTTTTGGGGAGATCACGACATTTTTGACTGGATGACCTCCGATGATTATTTGACTGGCTATGCCGAGACCGCCGGTGACGGCTTTGAGTTCATGGGTCAGGGCAACGCGACCTATGGGCAGTTTCTCTGGGAGCTTGACCCTTTCACTTTCGGGGACAGGGTGCGTGCGAGCTACACCGAGACCAGCGCTCGCAGTTTCGACACCGAGGCCGATATTGAGTCGACCATCGCGCCTTACAATGC
>JAUVAM010000238.1 GCA_030591745.1 Deltaproteobacteria bacterium | reverse complement strand
CGGCCGGCCAACATCCACGTCACCGTCACCAGCAACCACTTGAAGGTCATCGATGCGTATTTGGCCGACTTGAGGGCCGCGGTTCTTTATGCTCGCGCCCACCCGGATGAGCGACATGAGGGCAACGCGGCCATGTACGGCATGATGGCCAAGGTGCCGGTCCGGGGCCTGGTGGGCAAGAGTGTGCGAAAGTATATGGAGACCATGTACTGCGCCGAGGGGGGCATACCCGAGTTGAGCAAGATGGGGCAGGGGGAAGATTCGGATGCCTTGAGCCGGCTCATCGATCGCTTCGGACCCAAGGCCATGCAGGCTATGGAAAAAGCGGAGGCATTGAGGCGGCGGTTGCGCGAGCGGCTGGGGAAGTGGCGTGGCTAGTCAGATTTCGCGTTTGTCGAAACGCACGAAGTAGTTTTCCACCACCTGATCCAAAATGTCCTCTGTCATGGTCGGCTTGTGGCCGTTGTACGCGCTCAGGTCCACCACCTGGGCCAAGAGATCCCGCGGCTCGCAGGCATTGAAAGGCAGCTTGCGGCTTTGGTAGTGGTTGCGCACCAGGTAGGTGAACATCTCCGGCTCCCACTTTACTTTTTGTTTCTTGCACTCTCGCTGGAATATCACGGCGAACTGCTTGGGCGTGGGTCGTGTGACCTCCAGTTTGTAGCGCACTCGGCGCAGGAAGGCCGCGTCCACAAGAGATTCGGGATCCAGGTTGGTCGAAAAGGTCACGAAAACATCGAAAGGAACCTTTAGTTTTTTGCCCGTGTGCATGGAGAGATAGTCCACCTCGCTCTCTAAGGGCACGATCCAGCGATTGAGCAGATCCTTGGGGGAGACTTTTTGTCTGCCGAAATCGTCGATGAGCAGCATGCCGTTGTTGGCCTTCATTTGGAACGGGGCCTCGTAGTACTTGACCTCCGGGGAATAGGCCAGATCCAGATCTTCCAAGACCAATTCCCCGCCCACCACCACCATGGGTCGGCGGCAGCGCATCCAGCGCCGATCGTTGCCCAGGCTTCCTTGCTCGTTTTGGGCCGGCATGTGAATGGTTGAGTCGTAGACCTTGATGACGAAGTCGTCGACGATGATCGCGTGAGGGATAAAGATGTCGCCGCCGAAGCAGTTGGTCATGCGTTGACAGATGGCGGTTTTGCCGTTTCCCGGGGGGCCGTAAAAAAACAGGGCCTTACCGGAGTTCATGGCCGGGCCGATGGAGTCGAAGACTTGGTTGCGCAAAATCAGGTCGGAGAAATGGGGCTTGATGTCATCACGGGTCAGCTTGTTGCCGCGAATGGTCTGCTTGATTACGGCATTCGAGTACGCCTCATAGGTCACCGGCGCGGGACCGATGTAGCGATCCCGGTCGAGGGCGTGGTTGACGAAGGTTTGGCCCGCTTCGGTGATGGCCAGGATCATGCCGCTGTGACCGACGCCGGCGCCGGAAGATCCCTTGACGTCAATGAAGCGGGGCTTGCGCAGGCGCTGGGTGAGTTCGTCGACGATGCCGCCGGGCAGGCCCATGCGGCTCGTGATTTCACTGCCTCGTAACTCGCCCGCTTGAAACAAGTGCTTAAGGTAAAGCTCTTCAAGGTAAGAGACACTCAGGCCGGTTTCACGGATGTCCTTGGGCTGCATCGGAAAGAAGCCGGGCACTGTCGGTTCGCTTGGTGCCGCCGTTCGGCGGGAGGCCGGCCGGCGTTTTTGCGGGCGCTTAGGAGGTTGCTGTATCGGCTCAGGGGGGTATTCGCCCACCGAGGTGGAGCAACCCTCATCGTTTTCTTCGTCAAAATTGAAATCGTCGTTCATCGTTCCTCCTGCAAAATGCCGGTGGTCAAGATGTTCATCAAGACCTGCTCCAGCACACAAACTGGCCTTCGCTTATCGCGCTGACCGCGTCAACCAGGGCTCCGTCATCGAAACCGGGCAGGGCTTGTACCGCCGCCAGGAATATATCTTCGCCCTCCATGCCCATGGGAAAGGCGATTTTTTGCGTGGACGCTTCCAGCACCCACAAGGGGCCAGGGCCGTCGCTGCCCAGGCCGAAAGTCTGGATGGATACGCGATGAATCGAGTCCACACTCATTTCAAGGGCCGGGCCGTCGGCCTGCTGTACCTGGAGCAGGCCCTCCGTCAGGTGTATGCCCACCGGCGCAAGGTCCAGTTCCGCCAGCGCGGTTTGATGCCGGGGCTGGGACGGGCTCGGGGGCTGTAGGGGCGCTGTTTCTGGGGCAGATCTGCTCGTGTTTTGCGAGTTGGTTGCCGGTGCCGATGGTTTGGCCGCTGGGGCGGATTGGCCGGGTTGGTTGAGGACGCCCTTGCCGGCCAAAGGATGCATGCCGCTCATGGCCGAGCGTTCGTCAAAGTCGACACCCCTTTTCGCGGAGTCCGGGTTCAGGTCTGTGACCGGGCCCTGGCCTGCCAGGGGATGCAGGCCCATCCGGCTGACCCTTTCATCGAAGCTGGATTCGGGCCGCGGGTCGAGGATGCCGTCGAGTTGGCTCAGGGCCTCGGCCAACACAGTGGCCTCGCCCGATTCGGGGATGCCCAAGATGGGCACGGTCAGACCGGCTTCCCCCAAGGTTTTCTCCAGGGCCTGAATGAAAAGTCCGGCCCCAGGGACCATGCTGCGATTCCCGTCTTTCATCATGGGCACGGAAACCACGCTGCAACTCGGGCTGCCCTCGACGCCCAGGATGGCCATGACTCGGATGCCTTGAGATTGGAAGGACTCGATTTGTTTGCGAATGACTTCTGCCTGCTTGGCGCAGGCCTTGCGGTAGTCGGGCGTATCGTATTGTTCAATACTGTCCGTGCCCAAGGGTCGGTCCAGGCCCAGCTGTTCGGCCACGGGGCATGACATTTGGACCACGCCAAGCCCCTGATCGGCCAGAAGCTTCATCAGGCCGCCCAAAACGCCGGCGTGCTTGGCGATGCCCGGCACCTTGACGTTGGGGTTGAGCAGGCAATGGGCGGCGAAGACCAGTTTTTTGGAACGGGCGTCGGACATCTTGCACCTCCGGGCGAGAGATTAGCATCGTCAAGCGCTTGTGGGAAATGTGTCAGGGGTTTTAGGTCAGCAGGTTGATTCTGAACATGGGAAGTGCTACCAACGCTTCTACCGACGGCGGGCGGCCGTGTGAGGTGACGTCGGGTGCGCGGAGGAGCGAATGGCTGATGCGACACCCGAACAACGGATAGTCGAAGGCAAAAGCTGGGCAGAGTTTTGCGACACCATCAAGGCTGCGGGTCAGGTAATTCTGGCCGAAGGCCATCCCGAAACAGCGCTGGAGCGTGCTGAAGGATTCCGCTACTTGAGTCGGCTGACGCGAGCAGCACTGGAGGCCTTCGTCGAACACGCCGACCCCCTGGCGCCGACTCTTTTCCGGCCGGTTCACGAGACGATCAAAATGGGGGCGGACAACCCGGACAACTACTATCAGTGGGCCGCGCTGAGCGGTGCCGAGGCATATCGGATCCGGGGCAAACGGGGCAGCATCCATTACTTGGGTTTCGGTACCTACGCCGGCTTTTACGGAGGGGGGCCACGGCGGGCCACGGGTTATTTGGAGGCGGCGGACCTGGAGTTGGAAGAAGATGGCTCTTTCGAGTTGCGCATCTCGGTGGACAGGCAAGAGGGCAACTGGCTGCCCATGGAGGCCGACACAAGTCAGCTCATCGTCCGTCAAACTTTTTTGGATCACGAGACTGAGCGTCTGGCTGAGTTGGAACTTGTCCGGGAGGGCGGGGTAGTCGGGCCCACGCTTTTGACCGTTGAGCGTCTGGATGCGGCCTTGGGCCAAGCCAGCCGTTTGGTCATGGGTGCTGCTGGGCTTTTTGCCTCCTGGACGAAGGGCTTTCAGTCCCATTGCAATGAGTTACCCGAGTTTGATCCGGAGGTGTCCCTGCAGGCCGGAGGTGATCCCAATATCGTCTATTATCATTCTTATTGGTCACTGGCGCCCGGGCAGGCTCTGCTTATCCAGGTCAAGCCACCGACCTGCGATCATTGGAACTTCCAACTCAACAATCATTGGATGGAGTCTCTCGATTATCGGCATTTTAAAATCTGGATCAACAAACACACAGCGCAATACGAGGCCGATGGTTCGGTTCAGGTCATCGTAGCTCATGAAGACCCTGGCCATTCCAACTGGATACAGACCGCCGGCCACAGTCAGGGCACCATGTGCTGGCGTTGGGTTCGCCCGGAACAGAAGGTGCAGCCGCGGACGAAAGTGGTTGACTTGGATGACTGGAGGGCGAGCATATGAATCGCTCGTCCCGTCAAACTTCCACCGACTACAGTCACCCTCACCGACCCTGGCCCATCGCCATGGCCAATCGCGTCGGCGGGTATTTGGAACCCACCGGGCTGGGGCGCGCCGACCTGAGCGCGGATTATCTGGTGAGCTCTGCCCGCAGGCGCACCGGACTGACGGACTTAGGAGACGGGGGCTTTCTTGAGCGTTTGCAATTGCTTTTGCGTTCGATTGAAGACGAGGCTCGGCTTCATCCTTTGGGACGGTGGATGGCCCAACAGAACATGTTGCGGATTTTGGTCAACCGGCTTCGTATTCTGGATGCGTTTTCCCAACGACCCCAAATACAGGAGGAGGCCATTCGGGCGCCCCTGTTCGTGGTAGGCCTGCAGCGCACCGGCACCACCAAGCTGCATCGTATGCTGGCGGCTGACCCGCTTCACCGCTTCTTGCCCTCCTGGGAGGCCATCTCCCCGGTTCCGCATCGGCTTGACCAGGGCGGCGTGGCGGGGGGCAGGCTTTGGCAGGCTCGCGTGGCGGCACAGGGGCTGCGTTTTTTGGCGCCGGACTTTTACGCGATCCACCCGGTGGATCCCGAGGGGCCAGAGGAAGACTGCCTGCTTTTTGATTTCGCTCTCTGGGGCACTGTGCCCGAGGCGACCATGCAGGTGCCTGGCTTTTCCGCCTGGCTGGAGGCTCAGGACCACGGCCCGGCTTACGGGTTTTTCGCCGACATGCTCAAATTGCTGGCCTGGCTCCGTCCTGGCGGTCGCTGGGTCTTGAAAACGCCACAGCACATGGAGCATCTGGACGCCTTGCTCGAGGTTTTTCCGGACGCGCGTATCGTGCAGACCCATCGGGATCCGGTTAAGGTCTTGGCTTCTTTTTGCTCGATGATGGCCCACAGTCGAGGCGTGTTTTCCGATCAGGTGGACCCTTGCGAGGTGGGGCGGCACTGGTTCGCCAAGGCCAGGCTTATGGTCGGTCGAGCCATGGCGGTTCGGGATGCCCATCCTGAGAACTTCATCGACGTGGCCTATGATGATTTGTTGACCGAGCCCATGGGGCAGATTGAGCGCATTTATGACTTCGCCGAGGAGCCCCTGAGCATGGCCGCCCGACAGGCCATGACGAGTTGGATGCGGAGCAACCCCCAGCACAAGCACGGCAGGCATCGCTACCGACTTCGAGACTTTGGTTTGGATCGCGATGAGGTGGAGCAAGCATTTGCTGCCTATCGGGAGCGCTTCGCCAGTCCTCGTGAGGAGTTGGGCGAATGAGCAACAGGCGAGATCTTGGGCGGTGGAGCATCGATGGCAAATTGTGTTTGATCACGGGCGCAACAAGCGGACATGGTCGCGCATTGGCCAAGTTGCTGGCCAGGAGAGGTGCCCGTTTGGTGCTCCTGGGGCGAAATCAGCAGCGATGTGAAGAAACAGCGAGCGCCATCGCCAAGGAAACCCATGGTGATCGCCCGCGCATCCTTCTTTGCGATTTGGCCCGAATGCAAGATGTAGAGCAGGCGGCGAAGGAGTTTTCCTCCTGGGGAGAACCTTTGGACCTGCTAGTGAACAACGCGGGCATGGTGAGCTTGAAGCGGCAGCACAGTGCAGATGGACTGGAGTTGTGTCTGGCCGTCAACTACCTGGCCCACTTTCAGTTCACTTTGTCTGTCTTGGACTCCCTGCAGGACGCTGGCTCGGCTCGCATCATCAATGTGGGCTCGGATGGCCACAAGGTCGGCCGCCTGGATCTTGACGACATGGAAATGCGTCGGGGATATTCCTGGTGGAGGGCTTATGGCCGTTCCAAGCTGGCCATTCTTCTTTTCACCCAGGAGTTGGCCCGCCGTTTGGCTGGCACCGGCATCACGGTCAACGCCGTGGACCCCGGGCCCGTCGCATCAAATATCGCGGGTCACGATCAGACCTGGTTCGTGCGTATCCTCAATCAAGGCGTGAAGCGATTTTTCCCCAGCCCCGAGCGGGCGGCCAGTATGGCTCTGGCCCTGGCCTGCGCACCCGAACTCTCAGACGTCACAGGCGCCTATTTCCGTTTCGGCCGGGTTAGAGCAGTCAAACAAACCCCCGACGATCCGGCCCTGGCCGCCAAACTATGGCGATGGAGTGCCCAGCGCTGCGCTGTGGATATCAGCTCATAATTGCGAGATTGGGTGCCAGGTG
>JAUVAM010000386.1 GCA_030591745.1 Deltaproteobacteria bacterium | reverse complement strand
GCCTGGTGGCGGGTGCCGTGGCACGACTGAGCAACCACGAGCCCTTGGAGATGCGGCGGGTCGAGATTAAGCCCTCCGCCCTGGTGGTGGGTGCCGGCATCGCCGGCATTCAGGCCGCTTTGGATTTGGCGGACGCCGGTGTGCAGGTGCATTTGGTGGAGCGGGAGCCCACCATCGGCGGCTATATGGCCATGTTCGACAAAACCTTCCCGACCCTGGACTGTGCGGCCTGCATCCTGACCCCCAAGATGACCACCGTGGGCGCACACCCCAACATCAACCTGATGGCCTACAGCGAGGTGGAAGAAGTCAGTGGCTTCATCGGCAGCTTCAAGGTCAAAGTGCGCCGCAAGGCCTCTTATGTAGATAATGACAAGTGCAACGGTTGTGGCATCTGCATCGAAAAGTGTCCCTACAAGACCGTTAGCGAGTTCGATCAAGGACTGGTTAAGCGCAAGGCCATTTTCACGCCATTCCCGCAGGCTGTGCCCAACAAGCCGGTCATCGACAGGGACTCTTGTGCTTTCTTCCTCAAGGGAAAGTGTCGGATTTGCGAAAAGGTTTGCGAGGTCGATGCCATCGATTTCGAGCAGCAGGACCGGGTGGAAGAATACGAAGTGGGCACCATCATCGTGGCCACCGGATTCCAGACCATGGACATGACCCAGATGCCTCAATTGGGCTATGGCAAATATCCGGATGTTTATTCGGCCCTGGAGTTCGAGCGTTTGAACAACGCATCAGGCCCGACCTTGGGCCGTGTCACGACCAAGGACGGACGTGTGCCCCAGAGTGTAGCCATCCTGCATTGCACGGGCAGCCGAGATGAGAACCACCATCGCTACTGCTCTCGGGTGTGCTGCATGTACGCTTTGAAGTACGCGCATTTGATCAAAGAGAAAATGCCCGAGGCGGCGGTGTACAATTTTTACATCGACATGCGTTGCTTTGGTAAGGGCTATGAAGAGTTTTACATGCGCCTGCAAGAAGAAGGCGTACGTTTTATTCGTGGCAAAGCGGCACAGGTTTGGAGCGGCAAGGAATTCAAGGCCATTTCCACGCCGGCCCAGGCCATCGAGGGTTTGACCGATGATCAACTGGTGGTCCAGGCAGAAGACACCCTGTTGCAGTCTTTGGTTCGGGTGCCGGTGGACATGGTGGTTTTGACGCCAGCTTTCGAGGCCCAGGCCGACGCGCCCCAGGTGGCCAAGACATTTCTGCTCAGCTGCGGCGCGGATGGTTTCTTCATCGAGCAACATCCCAAGCTGGGCCCGGTTTCCACCACCAACGATGGCGTTTTCATCGCCGGTGGTTGCCAGGGACCGAAGGATATCCCCGACACGGTGGCCCAGGGATCGGCTGCCGCCGCCAAGGCTTTGTCCCTCATTACCCGTCGAGAAGTCGAGGTGGAAGCCAATACGGCCTATGTTGAGGAAGAACTTTGCTCTGGCTGCAAAAGCTGCCTTGACATTTGTCCATACAACGCTATTGATTTCGACGAAGAGAAGAATCGGGCGGTCATCAATGAAGCGCTGTGCAAGGCCTGTGGTACATGTGCCGCCACTTGTCCCAGTGGCGCCATTCGGGCACGGCATTTTTCCGATGACCAGATCTTCGCCGAGATCGAAGGCGTCATGAGCGTTTAACGAGGTGCGGAAATGAGTTACGAACCGAAAATCGTAGGCTTTCTCTGCAATTGGTGTTCATACACGGGCGCGGATCTGGCCGGCACCTCGCGGATGAAGTACATGCCCAACGTCAGGGTCGTGCGCATCATGTGCAGTGGTCGTTTGGACCCTACTTTCGTGCTTAAGGCCTTCAAGGAAGGTGCTGATGCGGTTTTGGTGGCTGGTTGTCATCCCGGTGATTGCCACTACCAGAATGGCAACATGAAAACCCTACGGCGCATTCCCTTGCTGAAAAGAACCTTGTCGCAATTGGGCATCGAGCCGGAACGCCTGAAGCTGGAGTGGGTCTCGGCCTCGGAGGGTGAACGCTACCAGACGGTGGTCAACGAGTTTGTCGAGCAGGTTCGGGCCTTGGGCCCTTTGAACTTGGAAGCACGGCAGATTGAAAAGGCCGCCAAGGCCTGAGCGCGGACCTAAGGAGCGAACAAGATGGCTGAAGAAAAACTAAAAGTTGCAATGTTCTGGGGCGCTGCTTGCGGGGGTTGTGACGTGGCGCTGCTGGATATCCATGAGAGAATTTTAGACGTCGTCCAGGTGGCGGATATTGTGTTTTGGCCGTGTGCTATGGACTTCAAGTTTAAAGATGTAGAGGACATGGAAGATGATTATCTGGACATCACCTTCTACAATGGCGCAATTCGCAATAGCGAGAACGAGCACATCGCTCATTTGTTGCGCAAAAAGTCCAAGGTGATGGCGGCTTTTGGATCCTGTTCCCACATGGGCGGCATCCCGGGTTTGGGCAATTTTCATGATCGCAAGACGATTTTTGAGACTGCCTATGTGGACAACAAGTCCACGGATAATCCGAACCGGGTTTTCCCAAAAACAGAAGTGGATGTCCCCGAAGGCAAGCTGACGCTGCCGGAAATTTACGACACGGTCAAAACTTTGGATCAGACCCTGGACGTGGATTATTTTCTGCCCGGCTGTCCGCCCAATCCCGATCAGATTTTCATCGTCATCAACGCCATCGCCACGGGCAAATTGCCCCCCAAGGGATCCACAGTGGGTGCCTCGGACAGGGCCTTGTGCGACGAATGCCCGCGAAAAAAGACCGAGTTGCACTTTAAGGAATTCAAGCGGCGTCATCTGGTCCATCCGGATCCGGATGTTTGTTTCATGGAGCAGGGCATCGTTTGTTTGGGTGCGGCCACCCGGGCCGGTTGTGGCTGGCGTTGCATCAATGCCAACATGCCTTGCCGGGGTTGCTATGGTCCCTTGCCCAACGCCCACGACCAGGGTGCCAAAATGTTGACCGCGATCGCCAGCCACATCGACAGTGACGATCCGGAAGAGATCGAGCGAATTTTGGACACCCTGCCTGATCCGGCCGGGACTTTTTATCGATTCGGGCTTCCGATGTCCTTGCTGCGACGTCGCCAGCGGACCAATAGCTGAGCGAGGAGATCCAAGACATGAAAAAATTCAGCATTGATCCCATCACTCGCCTGGAAGGGCACGGCAAGATCGAAATTTTCATGGATGACGACGGCAACGTCGCCAACGCCTACCTGCAAATCCCTGAGCTTCGGGGCTTTGAGCAGTTTGTCGTCGGCCGCCCCGTTGAAGAGGTGCCTCGCATCGTCACCCGTATCTGCGGTGTCTGCCCCACGGCCCACCACATGGCCTCGGCCAAGGCCGTGGACGCGGTTTATCACGTGGACATCCCCTCGGCGGCCAAGAAGTTACGCGAGCTTTTGTACAACATTTACTACGTCTATGATCACACCTTGCATTTCTATTACCTGGGTGCTCCGGATTTCGTGGTGGGGCCCACGGCACCGGCGGCCAAGCGCAACATCCTGGGCGTCATTGAAAAGGTGGGATTGGATATCGGCAAGTCGGTCATCGAGCATCGCCGTTACGCACAGGACATGCAGATTCTCATCGGCGGTCGTTCCACCCATCCGGTTTGGTGTCTCCCTGGCGGCGTGAGCAAAGGCGTCACCAAGGAGAACGTGGCCGAGCTGAAGGAAAAGGGCGAGAAGTGCCTGGAGTTCGCCAAATTCTCGCTGCAACTGTTTTCGGACGTGGTGCTTGGCAACAAGGACTATGTGGATCTGATCTTGAGTGATGGTTATCGCCTTGAAGTTGGCGACATGGGCCTGGTGGATGAGAACAACAAGGTTAATTTTTACGAGGGCCAAGTGCGGGTGACGGACGCTTCCGGTGCCGAAGTCCTCAGGTATGGTCCGGACGAGTACTTCGAGAACATCGCGGAGCATGTGGAAGAATACTCCTACTTGAAGTTTCCCTTCATCAAGAAGCGGGGTTGGAAGGGCTTCGTCGAGGGCAAGGATTCCAGCATCTATCGGGCCATTCCATTGAGCCGTTTGAATGTTTCCGACGGCATGGCGACTCCTCTGGCTCAAGAGCATTACGAGAAGATGTACGAAACGCTGGGCGGCAAGCCGGCCCATCAGACTTTGGCTATCCACTGGGCGCGCCTTGTGGAACTGCTTTATTCCGCCGAGCGCTGGATGGAGCTGGTCAATGACGAAGAGATTCTCTCCGATGACGTTCACACGATTCCCACCGAGACCCCCACGGAGGGTACCGGAATCGTTGAAGCGCCTCGGGGCACCTTGACTCACCACTACGAGACAGATGAAAACGGCATGGTGACCAAGGCCAATTTGATCGTGGGCACCACCAACAACAACGCCCCCATGACCATGTCCGTGAAGAAGGCTGCCCAGCAGGTATTGCAGGGCCAAAAGGACAAGGTGGAAGAGGGTCTGTTGAATATGGTGGAGATGGCCTTCCGAGCTTATGACCCCTGCTTCTCATGTGCCACTCACAGCTTGCCGGGTCAGATGCCGTTGGAGATAAAGGTGATAGAGCCCGACGGTCAAGTGCGGCATTCCATTAAGCGCGATTGATGGCACATTCCAAACCACTCATTTTGGGCATGGGTAACCCCATTTTGACCGACGACCGGGTTGGTCTGGAGGTTGCTCGTGCATTGCATGAACGCCTGCCCGAGGGCACGGCTGAGTTCGTTGAGGCCTACCTCGGTGGGGTGGAGCTTCTGAATATTCTTGAGGGTTGGGAGCGGGTGGTGATCATTGATGCGGCGGAGCCGGGTCGGCAGGAACCCGGG